>JASLBX010000146.1 GCA_030146385.1 Jiangellaceae bacterium
TCAAGGAGTTCATCTACGAGCTCGACGTGCCCGTCATCGTCGGCGGCTGCGCGACCTACCAGGCGGCACTCCACCTCATGCGCACCGGCGCGGCGGGCGTGCTCGTCGGGTTCGGCGGCGGCAGCTCGCACACGACCCGGATCGTGCTCGGGGTCATGGTGCCGATGGCCACAGCCGTGGCGGATGTCGCCGCCGCGCGCCGCGACTACCTGGATGAGTCCGGCGGACGGTATGTGCACGTCATCGCCGACGGCTCGATCGGCCGGTCGGGCGACATCGCCAAGGCCATCGCGTGCGGTGCGGACGCGGTCATGGTCGGCTCGCCGCTGGCGCGATCGACCGAGGCGCCCGGCCGCGGCTGGCACTGGGGGTCCGAGGCGCACAACACCGAACTGCCGCGCGGGGCCCGCGTCAAAGTCGATCAGGTGGGCTCGCTCGAGCAGATCATCGCGGGCCCGTCGCACGTCCCGGACGGGTCGATGAATCTGATCGGCGCGCTTCGGCGGGCGATGGCGACGACGGGATACACCGAGGTCAAGGAGTTCCAGCGGGTGGAGGTCACGGTCCTGCGCTGAGCCTGCCGCCAGCCTGGTTACCCGACGGTAGCTAACGTCTGATCGGTTCGCCTAGGGTTGGTGGTGTGACGACAGCCGCGCGCACCCCCCATGATGTTCTGGACCGCTCGCTGATCGACAAGCTTATCGACGGCATCGTGGCCAGCCCGCGGGCCGACCGGCACACCACGCTGGCCCCGTTCACAGGGACGCCCCTCGCCGAACTTCCGCTCTCGACGCCGGACGACGTCGCCACCGCCTATGAGGCGGCCGGCGCCGCGCAACGCGCCTGGGCGGCGCGGCCGCTGCGCGAACGGGCCCGGATCGTCGGTCGAATACACGACCTCGTCCTCGACCGCCAGTCGGCGGTGGCGGACGTCGTCCAGGCGGAGTCCGGCAAGGCGCGCCGGGACGCCTTCGAAGAGATCGGTGACGTCGCCCTCGCCGCGCGGTACTCCGCCGTTCGAGGACCGCAAGTGCTGCGCGACCGGCGGCGCCGCGGGCTGGCGCCCGGCCTGACGAAGGCGATGGAGATCCGGCATCCCAAGGGCGTCGTCGGCGTCATCTCGCCGTTCAACTACCCGCTGACCCTCGCGATCTCGGACTCCTTGCCGGCGTTCGTCGCGGGCAACGCCGTAGTCCACAAGCCAGACCAGCAGGGCGTGCTGACCGCATTGATGGCCCGATCAATCGCGATCGAAGCCGGGCTGCCCGAGGGCTTGTGGCAGATCGTCTCCGGGAATGGGCCGGTCGTCGGGAGAGCGGTCATTGAGCACGCCGACTTCGTCTCGTTCACGGGTTCCACGGCAGTGGGACGGCAGATCGGCGCCCGAGCCGGCGAGCGCCTCATCGGCGCCACCCTCGAACTGGGCGGCAAGAACCCGATGGTCGTGCTCGAGGACGCCGACCTGGACCGAGCGGCCGAGTGCGCGGTGCGGGCCTGCTTCGCGAACGCCGGGCAGCTGTGCATCTCGGTCGAGCGCCTGTACCTGGCTGCCCCAATCCGCGAGGCGTTCTTGGAGCGCTTCCTGGACCGGATCAGCGCGCTCCGGCTCGGTGGCGGCTTCGACTACCGCCACGACGTTGGGTCGCTCGCGTCGCAGGCGCAGCTGGACAAGACGCAGCGGCACATCGAGGACGCCGTCACCAAGGGCGCAGCGATACTGACCGGTGGCAAGCCGCGGCACGATCTCGGCCCCTGGTTCTTCGAGCCGACGGTCCTGCGCGGCGTCCGTCCCGGCATGCTGCCCGCCGACGAGGAGACGTTCGGGCCGGTGGTGTCGGTCTACTCGTTCGACACCGACGACGAGGCGATCGCGCGAGCCAACGAGACGGAGTACGGGCTGAACGCCAGCGTCTGGACGCGCAACGCCCGTCGCGGAATCGCTCTGGCCAGGCGTATCCGGGCCGGCGCGGTGAACGTGAACGAGGCGTACGGTGCCACATGGGGCAGCCACGACGTGCCATCCGGCGGCATGGGTGCGTCTGGGTTGGGACGCCGGCACGGCCGAGACGGGATTCTGCGTTACACCGAGCCGCAGGCCATCGCAGTCCAGCGGATGCACGGCATCACGCTGCTGCCGTGGCAGAACTCGTACGACCAGTTCGCCAATGCGATGACGGCCGGGCTCCGGGTCCTGCGCCGCCTCGGCCGCCCGTAGCGCCCTTCGCGTTGATCATGCAAAAACGGGGCGACACGCCGGCACGAGGGGTGCCGGGTCAGGACCTGCGCCCCGCCCCGGCGGCGTGTCGCCCGTTTTGCATGATCAACGCGAAGGGGGGAAGCCGACGGTTGTGTAGCCGCGGAGCAGGTCCCGCGAGATGATCAGCCGCTGCATCTCGTCGGTGCCCTCGTAGATGCGGATCAGCCGCGCCTGCCGGTACATCCGCTCGAGCGGAAGCTCGCGCGTGTAGCCCATGCCCCCGTGGACTTGCAACGCCCGGTCCACGACGCGGTTCACCATGCCGGCCGCGTACAGCTTGGCCTGGGCGCAGGCGTGCCGGGCGTCTCGGCCCTGGTCGACCGTCCAGGCCGCGCGCAGCACCAGCCCGCGGGCGGCTTCCAGCTCCACCTCGGAGTCAGCGATCATCCACTGGATGGCCTGGTTCGTCCCGATGGGGGAGCCGAACGTCTCGCGGGTGTTCGCGTACTCGATCGCCATCGTGAGGGCGCGCTCGGCGATGCCCACCGCCCAGGCCGGGATGCGCCAGCGTCCCTCCAGGATCCACTTCATGCCGAGTTCGAAGCCCTGGCCGAGCTCGCCGAGGATGTTACCGGAAGGCACCCGGACGTCGTCGAAGTACAGCGATGCGGGAGTGGCCGGGCCCATCGTCTGGATGGGAGACGACGTCCAGCCCATTGCGCGGTCGACCAGGAACGCCGTCGCCCCGCCCTTGTTCACGCCCCGCTCGGGGTCCGTCACGGCGATCACGATGGCGAAGTCCGCCTCGTTGCCGCCCGTGATGAAAGTCTTCTCGCCCCGCAGGATCCAGTCGTCACCGTCGGGCCGGGCGCTCAGCTTGATGTTCGCGGCGTCCGAGCCGGCGCCCGGTTCGGTGATCGCGAAGCACGAGCGGCGCTCACCCTCGATCGTCGGCAGCAGGTACTCGTCCCGCTGCTTGTCGTTGGCGTAGTAGAGGATGTTGTCCGACTCGCCGCCGAACCGGAACGGGACGATGCACCGGCCGGCCTCGGTCCACAGGAGTGCCTGGGTGACGGCGGGGAGTTCCATGCCGCCGTATTCCTGGGGTGTCGACAGGCCCCAGAAGCCGAACTCGCGGGCCTTTAGCTGAAGTTGCCGCAGCTCGTCGGGACGTAGGCCAGGCTCGCGGGCCCGCTCCCGGCGCAGTACCTCGCCCTCGAGCGGCATAACTTCCTTGGTGATGAAGCTGCGCGCGGTGTCCCGGATGGCGAGCTGCTCGTCGTCCAGTGCGAAGTCCATCGGCGGCGTCCTCTCGACCGGTGATAACTAGCGCTGGTAGTTTTTCACCGTCGCGCTCGAATGGGAAGGGAGCCGGGCACAGTGGCACGTCCGCCACGGCGGCTGCTCAGCCGAGAGCAGATCGTGACCGCCGCCATGGAGCTCATCGACGCCGACGGGCTAGCCGAGTTCACCACGCGCAAGCTCGCGGCGACACTCGGCGTGCGTGGTCCCTCCCTCTACAACTACTTCGCCACCAAGGACGAGATTCTCGACGCGGTGGCCAACCAGGTCACCAGCAGGGTGGACATCTCGATGTTGGGACGGACGTACTGGGCCGATGCGCTGTGCGAGTGGGCCCGCTCGTTCCGCACCGCCCTGCTCGAGCACCCGAACATCATCCCGTTCATGGCGCAGGGGCCCGGTCGGCGGCCGGCTGCGCTGGCGATGGCCGACGCCGTGTTCGGAGCACTCGTCGACGCAGGGTGGCCAGCGATTCGGGCGACCTGGATCGGCGCGTTGATGCGGTACTACGTCATGGGCTCGGCGCTCGGCTCGTTCGCCCTCGGATTCCCGCCCGACCCGGAGGTCTACGCTGACCGGTACCCCCACCTCGGCCAGGCGCACCTGCTCACCGAGCACCAGCACCAGGTGGACGACGGCGCCTTCGAGCTCGGGCTCATCGCATTGCTCGACGGCCTCCAGCAGGAATACCAACGGACGGTGTCATGACCACACGAACCACCATCTACGTCGGCGGGCAGTGGACGCCTCCCGCCTCCGCCGAGACGATCGAGGTCGAGAACCCGGCTACCGAACAGGTCTTCGGCACAGTCCCGGCCGGGACGGCCGATGATGTCGATGCCGCGGTCGCCTCCGCACGATCGGCATTCGAGCAGTGGGCGTCGGCCCCGCCGGCCGTCCGCGCAGTCGCCCTGGATCGGCTGGCCGGCGCCATCGAGCGGCGGGCGGGCGAGTTCGCGGCGATGATCGCGACCGAGGTCGGCTGCCCGGTGCGCGTCGCGACGAAGATCCAGACG
>JASLBX010000234.1 GCA_030146385.1 Jiangellaceae bacterium
GAAGCGCTTGCGGGACGCCGCGACCAGCACGGGAAAGCCGAGTTCCATGAGATTGCCCAGCCGGTACAGCAGCGTCCAGTTGTGCTCGCCCGTCTTGGCGAAGCCGAGCCCCGGATCGATGATGATCTGGTTCTCCTGGATTCCGGCCGCGATGGCGGCATCGATTTGCGGCCGCAGCTCGGCCATCACCTCTGCCGTCACGTCGGTGTAGTCGGCCCGGCTCTGCATATCGGCGGAGTGACCCCGCCAGTGCATCAGAATCACCGGCAGGCCGGAGTCGGCGACCACCTTGAGCATGTCCGGATCGGCCCGGCCACCCGACACGTCGTTGACCAGCCGGGCACCCGACTCGATCGCCTGCGCCGCCACCGTCGCGCGCATCGTGTCGATGGACACCGGCACACCCGCGGCGGCCAGTTCGCGAACCACCGGCATGACCCTGCGCATCTCCTCGCTGACCGGTGGGCGTTCGGCGCCGGGACGGGTCGACTCACCGCCGACGTCCACCAGATCGGCGCCCTGCGCGGCCAGGCGGAGGCCGTGGTTGATGGCGTCGGCCGGCTCGAACCAGCGTCCGCCATCGGAGAACGAGTCGGGGGTCACGTTCACGACGCCCATCACGAGGCAGCGGTCCGGCTCTGGCAGTCCGTCCACGTACGCCGCGGGGCGACCGATTGGGCGCTCGACTCCCGTCACTCAGTTCAGACTACGCGGCAGAGGCACCGGGAGCTTGGCGACCCGCGGGAGCGTATGTGCATCTGTGGGGTAGCGCAGCCCGCCGACCGAAGCGGAAATCACCACCCCGTCACCTGATGTGAAGAACGCCGGACCGCTCTCGACGAGGATCGTGCTATGTCCCTTAAATCGGATGGTTCCAAGATCGGTCCGGCGTTCTTCACACCAAGCAGAACGAATTGTCTGATATGAGTGCTATGCCCGGTGCTCAGCGGCCGAGAATGAGGCTCATCGCCTCCGCGCGAGTGGCGGAAGCCCGCAACTGCCCGCGGACGGCGCTCGTCACGGTCTTCGCGCCCGGCTTGCGGACACCGCGCATCGTCATGCACAGGTGCTCGGCCTCGATCACCACGATCACCCCACGCGGCTCGAGCAGGCGCATCAGCGAGTCCGCGATCTGAGTCGTGAGGCGCTCCTGGACCTGTGGCCGCTTTGCGTACACATCGACCAGGCGAGCGAGCTTGGACAGCCCAGTGATCCGGCCATCCTCGCCCGGGATGTACCCAATGTGCGCGAACCCGTAGAACGGCACCAGGTGGTGCTCGCAGCAGGAGGCCAACTCGATGTCCTTGACCAGCACCATCTCGTCGTGACCGAGCTCGAAGGTCGTGGTGAGCACCTCGGCCGGGTCCTGATGCAGGCCGCGGAACATCTCCTCGTACGCCCGGGCCACCCGTGCGGGCGTGTCGCGTAGGCCGTCGCGACCGGGGTCGTCCCCTATCGCGATCAGCAGCTCGTGGACCGCCTTCTCGACCCGCGCATGGTCGAACGGCTGGGTCGTGTATCGCTGCAGCTCCGGCTCGGCCACCCCGCGGTCGGGCTCGGGCGGCTCACCGTGCGGGTCAGGCGCGTGATCCGGACGCTCGGAAGGCACGACGTTGAACCTACTCGCCGCCCTCGTCCGCCATGCGGGAGATGCCGGGCCGATCCGACGTCGGACGCGCGGAACCACCCACCGGCTGACCGGCACCCACGGAGTCCGACCCGTTCGGGTGAGCCGGGTCGAGCGGCTTGGGTGGCAGCTCGACGGGACCGCGGTCGGACGGCCGACGTGTGGCCGAGCCGGTCCACGCCGGGCGACGCGGCCGCTTCTTGAGCGGCGAGAAGATCTGCTCGACCTCGTCCTTATCCAGGGTCTCCTTCTCCAGCAGTTCAAGAACGAGGTGGTCAAGGACGTCCCGGTTCTCGACCACGATGTCGAAGGCCTCCTGGTGAGCGGTCTCGATCAGCTTGCGGACCTCTTCGTCCACCTTGGCCGCGACCTCTTCGGAGTAGTCGCGCTCGTGGCCGATCTCGCGGCCGAGGAACGGCTCGGACTTGTCGGTGCCGAACTTGATCGCACCAAGGCGCTCGGTCATGCCGTATTGCGTGACCATCCGGCGGGCCAGCGTGGTGGCCTTGTCGATGTCGTTTGCCGCACCCGTCGTCGGGTCGTGGAACACGAGCTCCTCGGCCGCCCGGCCACCCATCATGTAGGCGAGCTGGTCGAGCATCTCGTTACGCGTCGTCGAGTACTTGTCCTCGTCCGGCAGCACCATGGTGTAGCCGAGCGCGCCACCCCGAGGCAGGATCGTCACCTTGTGCACCGGGTCGGTGTGATGCAGCGCCGCGGCCACCAGGGCGTGGCCGCCCTCGTGGTACGCGGTGATCTTCTTCTCATGGTCCTTCATGAGCCGCGAGCGCTTCTGCGGGCCCGCGACGACCCGGTCGATCGCCTCGTCCATCGACTTCGCGTCGATCAGCTTTTCATTGTTGCGGGCGGTGAGCAGTGCGGCCTCGTTGAGCACGTTGGCCAGGTCGGCACCGCTGAAGCCCGGCGTCCGCCGCGCCACCGCGCGCAGGTCGACGTCCTCGCCGAGCGGCTTGCCGCGCGCATGGACCTCCAAGATCTTCCGGCGGCCTTCCAGGTCCGGTTGCTCCACCGAGATCTGACGGTCGAACCGGCCGGGACGCAGCAGCGCCGGGTCGAGGATGTCCGGACGGTTGGTAGCGGCGATCAGGATGACGTTGGTCTTGACGTCGAATCCGTCCATCTCGACGAGCAGCTGGTTCAGCGTCTGCTCGCGCTCGTCGTGCCCTCCACCTAGTCCGGCGCCACGGTGCCGGCCGACCGCGTCGATCTCGTCGACGAACACGATGGCAGGGGCGTTCTCCTTGGCCTCCTTGAACAGGTCACGGACCCGGGACGCGCCGACGCCGACGAACATCTCGACGAAGTCCGAACCGGAGATGGTGTAGAACGGCACGCCCGCCTCACCGGCCACGGCGCGGGCGAGCAGCGTCTTACCGGTGCCGGGCGCGCCGTACAGCAGCACGCCCTTCGGGATCTTGGCGCCGACGGCCTGGAACTTGCCGGGCTCCTGCAGGAACTCCTTGATCTCGTGGAGCTCCTCGATGGCCTCGTCGCAGCCGGCCACGTCGGCGAACGTGGTCTTCGGCGCCTCCTTGCTCTGGAGCTTGGCGCGGTTCTTGCCGAAGCTCATCACCTGGCTGCCGCCCTGCATACGGCTGAGGAAGAAGATGAACAGGGCGATCAGCAGCAGGAACGGGAGGAATGCCCCGAGGATGCTGACGAAGAAGTTCGGCTGGGAGATTTCGACGTCGTAGCCGCCGGGTAGGGTGTCTTCTACGACCTGCTCCTGCAGCATGTGCTGCAGTTCGAGACCCTGACCCTCGACGTACTGCGCGGAGATCTGGTCGCCGTCCTTGAGGGTCAGCTCGATCTCCTGGCTTTCGCCGCCGATGAGCTTGGCCTCTTGGACGTTGCCGTCCTCGATCTCCTGGACGGCCCGCGCGGTGTCGACCCGCTCGAACTCCTCACCGGAGTCGAGCATCCGGACGATAAGGATCGCGGCAAACATGAAGATGACGAACCACATCAGTGGTCCGCGGAGAAGTCGTCTAGTGTTCATGATGCGGAGCCGGATGGCCCCGTTCCTCCTGCTTGTCGGTCACCTGGTAACAGCGGTGTCTAGCGGACCTGCCGCCAGAATTCCCGGATCATATGACGGTACACCGCGACTGCCTTCTGCCGGGAATGCCCGTCGAGCCTGACGACATGCCAACGTCGGGTCGATTGGGCATGTTCCCTGGCCAGACCCGGTGTGGCCCAGTTCTCACGAGCTTCTCAGGCAGCCCTCTGTTGATCACGAGTAGACGTGGGGAGCGAGCGTGGCCACGACTCTGAGGTTGCGGTACTTCTCGGCGTAGTCCAAGCCGTAGCCCACGACGAATTCGTTAGGTATGTCAAAGCCGACATAACGGACGTTCACCGCTGTCTTGGCGGCCTCCGGCTTCCGGAGGAGCGCGCAGATCTCGACCGACGCCGGCCCGCGCGAGCGCAAGTTCGAGATCAACCAGGACAGGGTCAGGCCGGTGTCGATGATGTCCTCGACCACGAGCACATGGCGGCCGGTCAGGTCCGTGTCCAGGTCCTTCAGAATTCTGACGACTCCGGAAGACTTGGTCCCGGAGCCGTACGACGAAATGGCCATCCAGTCCGTCTCAACGTGCCGGTTGAGCGCCCGTGAGAGATCGGCCATCACCATCACGGCCCCCTTCAGAACACCCACCAGCAGCAGATCGCGGCCCTCGTAGTCCTGCTCGATGGCAGAGGCCAGCTCGGTGAGCCGGTTCTGGATGTCGGACTCGGACAGAAGGACCTTTTCGAGGTCTGTGCTGATGTGTTCGGCATCCACGCACGGCAGCCTTTCACACCGTGACGGCGACCTCAGCGCAAAGGGCCGAATCGCAGGACGGACCCGGCCCGCGCCGCCCGTACCGGCCCGGGTAGGTCGATCCCTCGCTGCCCGCGCCACTGGGTGATGAGGGTGTCGACGGCGTCCACGTGCGCCGCCGTCAGGTCGGTCGGAGGGCAGCCGGCCTCGATCGCCGCCCGGCGAATTACCCGGGTACGCACCGCTTGTGGTAATTCGGTGAGCCGCTCGACGTTGAGACCGACATGACCAGGGTGATTCTGGTGGTGCCCTGGCCCCACCGGCGTCACCTCGATCTTGGTCTCGGCGAGGGCCTGGGCAGTCCAGGCGTCCAGCGCGTCCGCGTCCGTGCGCAGCAAGGCGGCCGTGCGGCTGAGCGCCTCGGCGACTCCCGGCCCCAGCTCCGCCTCCAGGACGGGAAGGACGCGGAGCCGGACGCGCGCCCGCGCATACGCCAGGTCCGCGTTGTGGGGGTCTTCCCAGGGCTTGACGTCGGCCGGGACGGATGCGCGGACCGTCTCGCGGGCCAGGCCCAGCAGTGGACGGCGGTACCGACCCGACTCCGCCGGCATCCCGCCCAGCGACCGCGGCCCGGACCCGCGCGCCAGCCCGAGCAGCACGCTCTCTGCCTGGTCGTCACGGGTGTGTCCGAGCAGAATGGCCGCCGCGTCGTGCCGGTCGGCAGCCGCATCGAGCGCGGCGTACCGGGCCGATCGCGC
>JASLBX010000248.1 GCA_030146385.1 Jiangellaceae bacterium
GGGGTTGTCGATGGTGAACCCCTGGCGCTCGATGGTGTCGACGAAGTCGATGGTGGCACCCGTCAGGTACGGAGCGCTCATCCGGTCGACGACGACGCTGACGCCGCCGAAGTCCTCGACGATGTCGCCGTCGAGCGACCGCTCGTCGAAGAACAGCTGGTACCGCAGACCCGAACAGCCACCCGGCTGCACCGCGATCCGCAGCGCGAGGTCATCGCGACCCTCCTGGTCGAGCAGGCCCTTGACCTTGGTCGACGCCTCGTCGGTCAGCACTACGGCGCGGGCCTTCTGGTCGTTGGTTGCCTGGTCCTGAACGGTCATATCGCTCCTGCCCTCGTCTCAAGGTGCGGTCGTACACGTCGAACGCGCGGGACGCGCCCGGCATTCCGCCGTCTCTCCCCATAGTTACACACGACTATGCCCGGCTCCACGTCCGCGCCACGCGAGCCGCCATGTCGGCGAGGCTGGCCGCGGGTTCGGCGAAGGCCCTGTCAGTGCCGACCATCTCAACCAGCGAGTATGCAGCCTCGATGCCGTTCGCCCGAAGTTCTCGCGTCCCGACCTGGACGTCCCCTGCCAGCGCGACGCACGGCCGCATCGCCTCGCCGGCCAGAACCGCCAGCCCGGACACGACCTTGCCGCTCATGGACTGCCAGTCCAGCTTCCCCTCGCCGGTGAGGACCAGGTCGGCGGCTTTCACCTGCTCGGCAAGCCGGAGCGCCTCGGCCACCGTCCCGAATCCGGGTTCGCGGCGGCCACCGAGCAGGAGCAGGGCGTACCCGAGCCCGCCGGCGGCACCCGCCCCGCGCTCGTCGGCGAACGACCGGTCGGCGAGGTGCGCGAATGTGGTGAGAGCGCCGTCCACCTCGATCAGCCGATCGGCTGCGATGCCCTTCTGCGGACCGAACACGTTGGTGGCGCCGCGCAGGCCGAGCAGCGGGTTGTCCACGTCGGTGGCGGCCACGAGCTCGATGCCGGCCACCCGCCGCCGCGCCAGTTCGACGTCCACGCTTGTCAGCTCGGCAAGGCCGGACGGTCCGGCGGTCAGCGCGCCTTCGGGTTGGCTCGTGGCCCCGAGTGCCGCCAGCAGACCGGCCCCGCCGTCGTTCGTCCCGCTCCCGCCGAGGCCGACGACGACCCGCTCTGCCCCGGCCTCGCTCGCCGCCACGACGAGCTCGCCCACGCCGTACGTCGACGCGCTCTCGGCGACGCCGGCGGCGGGCTGGCGCCCCTGGCGGGGAAGCAGGTCCAGCCCGCAGGCCTGGGCGGACTCGACGTACGCCGTGTCGCCGACGACGAGGAACGTGGCCGGCACGGTTGCGCCGAGCGGCCCGCGGACCGTCACCGCGTTGAGCTGCCCACCGAGCGAGGCGTGCAGGACGTCCAGGAAGCCGGGACCGCCGTCGGCCATCGGCACCGTCGTCACCTCGTCGGCCGGAGCCTGCCGGCGCCAGCCCTCGGCGATCGCGTCCGCTGCCTGGACGGCCGTCAACGTGCCTGCGAACTTGTCCGGTGCCACGAGGATTCGCATGAGGCAGAGTGTGCCGTATGCGGATTCGCCCGATGCGGCCAGACGACGTCGACGCCGCTGAGCGCCTGACCGCTGTCGCGTTCGGTCCGAACGGAGCGCGCGAGCGCACCCCCGAGCAGCGCAAGCGCTGGACGGCGCGGCTGCACCATCTGCTCGACGTGGACCCCGGCGGCAGCTGGATCTGCGACGAAAGCGGGGCGGTCGTGGGAGTCGCCGCCGCGGCCCGCCGTGATCTGCTGTGGGTGCTCTCGACGTACTCCGTCGACCCCGCGTACCAGGGGCGTGGCGCGGGAAAGGCGCTGCTGGAAGCCGCCATCGGGTACGGCGCCGGATGCCTGCGGGGTTTCATCTGCAGCACGCGCGACCCCCGGGCCGTGCGCCGGTACCGGTTCGCGGGGTTCACGCTCCACCCGACGATGCAGCTCACTGGGGTTGTCGACCGCTCGTCCCTTCCGATCGTCGATGGGGTACGGACGGGGACGGACGGCGATCTGGAGTTCGTGGACTCCGTCGACCGGCAGGTCCGCGGTGCTACCCACCGCCCGGATCTGGCTCACCTGCAGGACTCCGGCGAGCTCATTATCTGCGACCTGTTGACCGGACGAGGGTATGCGTATGTCGACCAGTCGCGGGTCGCCCTGCTGGCTGCCACAACCCGGGCGGGCGCCCAGCGCTTGCTGTGGGAGGCGCTCGCCCGTACCGAACCGGGCGCCGAGGTGCTCATCCGCAGTCTGACCTCGGACCAGGAGTGGGCGGTGGACGTCGGGCTCGCCGCGGGCCTGCAGGTGGAACAGGACGCCTATCTGGCGCTGCGGCACATGCGCCCGCCGGCGCCCTACATCCCGTCGGTCCCCTTCGGCTAAGCCGTACGCCTCCCTCCCTCCTGTATTGATCACGGAATTCGGGTTCGACACGCCGATCTGTCCCAGTTTCACCAATCTTCGCTACCAAGCCGTGCGGCGCGTCGAAGCCGACTTGCATGATCAACGCAGGTGTGGAGGGTCGTCGCCGCGGGCGCGCCGGATGTCTTCGAGCGCCGAGTCGATCTGGACGGCCATCCCAGCGTCCAGTCTCGTGTCGCTGGCAAGCGAACGCAGGGCCTGCTCGGCGGCACCGACGGCGCGCTCGAGCCGCAGGTTCCGGTCGGCGAGCGCGTCCGCGCGTTGCTGCGCGGCGTCCACCCGGTGCTGGCCCGACGACGACACGACGAGAGCCGTCACCGCGGCGACGAGGATCACCCCGGTGACGATGACCAGCAACGCCATCATCCCCACACGGGAAGTGTGCCACCTCGCCGCTGGTTGTCCGTATGGGACCATTAGGTGGCTATCCGTACCGAGAGGGCTGCGCCGTGACCGTGACCGATCCCCCTGCCGCTGCTCCCCTGCCGCTTCTGCTGCTCGGCCGTGGAGCCGACCCGAACAGCGAGCGCGGCGTCGAGTGCCCGGGCGACCTCCCCCCTGCTAGCGACCCGGATCTCGTCGAGCGCGCCCGGCGTGCCCGCGAGGCGCTCGGTGACCGGGCTTTCGTCCTCGGCCACCATTACCAGCG
>JASLBX010000273.1 GCA_030146385.1 Jiangellaceae bacterium
ATCCCCGTGACCATGACCGTGCCCCCGGACGGGTTCGGCACCTTCCAGGGGACGGTGTTGGGCCCGGCCGGCCCGGTCCCCGACGCCACGGTGGAGGCTCTGCAGGACGGCGAGGTGATCGAAAGCACCACCACCGATGTCCTGGGCAGGTACACGCTGCAGGTGCCCCCTGACACCTATGACCTGCACGCGTTCAAGGGCGACCTGGAGGCCATCGCGACCAACGTGACAGTCGGGCCCGACAGGACCGTCACGGTCAACTTCCAGATCACCGAAGGCGTCGGCACCTTCACCGGGAAGGTGACAGGCGGACGCGGCGGGCCGGTCCCCGACGCCACAGTGGAGGCCCTGCAGGACGGCGAGGTGATCGCCGACACCACCACCGATTTCAACGGCAACTACACCCTGCAGGTGCCCCCCGGCACCTATGACCTGCGCGCGTTCAAAGGCGACCGGGAGGCCACCAAGACCAACGTGACGGTCGGACCCGATCAAACCGTCACAGTCAACCTCAGACTCCCACCAGGAGGTGGACGCCAACCATAAGCACCGCACCACAGCACGGCCTGGGGCCGGTGGGCACCACCCACCGGCCCCAGGCCGTGCCGAACGTACCTCTCAGCCACACATCTCCCGGCGGAACACGCAAACGGGGTTCCGCGGTACGCTCTCACCTCCGATGAAGTGGCGTCGCAGTAGGCCTGCCAGCCCGGACGGGCCTACTCGATCACCCAGCCGGTCGGAGACTACGACGTGATAGAGAAGTCCTCCACGGATTGGGGAAGCTCACGGCGCCTTCGCGAGTCGGTTGTTCTGACAGATCGACGTCAGGCATCCCCCGGTTCGAGGAGCTGGTAGCCGACACCGCGAACCGCGTCGATCCGTACCGCCACGCCGGTCTCCCGCAACCTCTTGCGCAACCGCTTAACGGCAGCGTGCACAGGACCGGGATCGAGATACCCGCGATCCCACGCCGCCTCGTTGAGCTGCCGATACGTCCACACCTTGCCCGGCTCGGCGGCCAGGCACGCGAGCAGGTCCCGCTCTCGCTTGGTCAGCGCCAAAAGCGTCCCACGCCAGCGGACCCGGCAGCGGACCCGATCCACCTCCAACTCCCCTACCCGCACGACCGGCTCATCGGGCATTCCATTGGCCTGTTCATGCGAGTGCTCGGCGCCACGGCAGAGGATGGCATGTGCCGTGGCCAGGTCGGGCGTGAACATCACAACACCCATTCCCTCGAGCAAGGCTGCCAGGCGACGTCGAGCGACCTCGTCAAGCGCAACACCAAGGATGACGGGAACCCCGCGCGCAACCTGCGGCGGGTGGTCCGCTCTACCGAGTCCAGCGAGAGTCATGCGCGCCTCCCACCTCAGGCCCCGCCGGTTCGCATCGACCATGGCCGTGCCGCTGCCGAAGCATCCGCCGGTTTGCCAGTTGTCCCGCGCACTTCGAGTGTGCTGCACTCTACGACGGGCTAGCTATGGGGAATTGCACCCCAATCTTGGCTACGCGACTGGTCCATCGGCGAGACGGTGGGCGATGGCCCGGCGCGAGTGGAGTCCCAGCTTTCGCAACGCGGCAGAGACGTGCTTGTCCACCGTCTTGGGGGAGAGGAACAGCGTGCGAGCGATCTCTTCGTTGGTTCGGCCATCCGCCGCGAGGCGAGCGACTTCGTGCTCTCTCGGCGAGAGCCGGTCGCCATAGCCGCGGCGACCGCCTCGGTGGCCAGCGGGAAGCGGCAATCCGTAAGTGCGCGCTGCACGGGCGACGCGGGCTGCGTCCCACACCGCTCCAAGGCCCTGGTAACCGGCCAACGCCGCCCTTAGCGCCTGCTCACCATCCGCATCACCTGCTGCCAACTGGCTCGTCGCAGCCGCCTCACGCGCCTGTGCTTCGTCGTACGGGCAAGCGAGCAGTTCGTAGCGATCGGCTGCCCACATTAAGTGGTCGGCCGCTTCGTGCCACCGTTTCAACCCAGCGGCGATGACGCCCTGGGCGTGTCGCACCGCCGCAGGGGCAAGCGGCGCGTCCAGCCGGCGGACCTTCTCCGCAAGGCGCTTCGTCAGCGCACGGGCCTCCGCCGGCCGGCCGGCCGTGACCATCGCTTGCACCAGCGGTGGCAGCAGCCGGACCACTGGCGCCCAAACGCCCTTGGAGTCAGCCCCCGCGAGCATCCGTTTCCCGATAGAGAGTGCAGAGTCGACATTCCCCTGTGCTAGTGCCAACCTGACCTGGGCGGCCACCGGGATGGGGAGCACGTCGATTCCATCTACCCGATCAGCGCGCTGTACGACTTCGGCGAGCCGGTCTTGAGCCTCGTCGAGGTCGCCGCGGGCGAGGGCGAGGCAACCCGCCACCGCCTCCACGTCGATGCGGGCCCGGCCCTGATCGGCGAGCTCGTCGACCAGGAACTCCGCTCGTTCGGGCAAGCCCGTCCAGGCGCCACGGCAGTAGTCGAGCATGGCGAGGCCGGCGCGCGACTTGAGTTCCAACTGTCTGCTCTCGCACGCTATGGCGCCAACCAACCCTGCCTCGAGCAGGAGATGAGCGGTCTCGTAGTGGCCCACATAGCAAGCGTCGATTCCGATCGACACGCAGGCATTGGCCTCGTGTCGCTGCCGTGGCGTGCCACGGGTCTGAGCCCGGACGCGGTCGGCGAGTGGCCGCCAGGCCGGATCGCCGACCGAGATCAGCACCATTGCCACCTTGCCGAGCAGGAGTATCTCCAGCGCTCGGTCGGAGAGGTCCTGAAGGATCTCCAGTGAACGGTACAACCAGCGGACGTGCTCCGATAGAGGAATGCCCGGGGCGCCGGTCGGAATCCCGAGTCCGATCATTGCCCACGCCTTGAGATCGGCGCGATCACCCAGCTCCTCGACCGCCTGCGTGAGTAGCCGGCGCACCCGGAGCGGGTCACCTCCGGCCTGGTGCAGCAGCTGCGCCAGCCAGAACCTCAACTCGCTTCGCACCGATCGCGTGAGATTGCTTGCCGGCACCTTCAGCAGCAGGTCTATCGCTCCGCGAGAATGGAGCGTCTCGGCTGCGGCTCGCGCCAGCTTGACCGCGATGCGGCCGCGCTGCTCCATGTCGAGCGGCGCTTGTCGGAGCACGTCCTCAAGCAGGCGGACCGCCTCGTCGTCGTGGCCTAGTGAGACTGCCTGGTCAGCGGCCCGGTCGGCCGCCGCAACCCAGGCGTCCACCTGTCCGGCGTGGCGAAGATGATGCGCCAAGAGCCCGAGCGGGACAGGCTGAACCGCCGCCAGGCTTTCGGCCGCTTGGCGGTGCAGCAGTCGCCGACGCGCCGCCGGAATCGCCTCATACACCGCTTGTGCTGCCAGCAGGTGACGGAACCCGACGGCTTCGCCGTACTCGTCGAGTAGGCCCGCCTCGAGCACCTCCTCCAGCGCCTGCTCGGCCGCATCATCCGGCGCCATGCAAGTAGCACAGAGGACAGTCACCGGCACCGGCCGCTGCAGCACCGCGGCCGCTTCCACCACCAGCCTCGAGTCGGCTCGTAGTCGCCTTACGCGCTCCAGGACCGAACTGCGGATGCTTGTCGGGACGTCCAACTCCTCCAGTGTTCGCCGTGCCCAGCTGTTCCCGCGGCGAGCAAGCATCCCCCGGCTTCGCAACAAGGCAAGAAGTTCCTCGATCGCAAACGGAAGTCCTGAGGACCGTTGGTACAAGTACCTAGCGAACTCGCTCGACACCATGTCGGTGCCCAGGATCGATGCAGCCATTGCCCCCGTTTCCCGCTCATTGAGCAGCGGCAATGTCAACGCCGTTCTGCCTACGACGGGTGGCAGCCGCGCCGAGAGTTCCCGGACGCGCGAGTCCACTTCTTCTTCGCGGAACGTCACGATCAACGAGAGTTTCGGCGGAGGGTCGGCGAGCACGTAAGAGATGAAGTCGATGGTCTGCTCATCCGCCCAATGCAGATCCTCAAGCACCAGCACAACGGGACACAGCGATTCGAGCACCTCGACCAGCGCGCGGAACACACGATGCCGCTCTCCAGCGCGGTCGTCCAGCGGCGCGGGCTGCGGAGGAAGCATCTCTACTAGCTCCGGCAGGAGCGGCCGCAACGCACCAGCCACCGGCGACAAGGACGCCCCCGCGAGTTCGTTGCCCACATCACGGACCGCCTCCAGGACTGGCCCAAGCGGAAACGGCTCCCGGATTCGGCTGCACGATCCGGCCAAGAACCGGTTTCCCGTCTCATGGAGCCGCTCGTGTAGCTCAGTTACCAGCCTCGTCTTGCCTATGCCCGCCTCTCCCTCGATCACCGCGACCGCCGGAGGGGAGGTGACGGTCGCCAGCAGTGCCGACAGCTGTGACTCACGGCCTACGAGGGCGGGCGAGACCACCCGTCCGCTTATCAGACCAGCGTCCATCGGCACGGGACCGCCTTCCACCACCGGCTGGACTTCTGCATGACTTGGCCAGATCACCGAGACAAGTCACTCTCTATTGGGACTACAGAAGGTGTGGGGCCGTTGCTACCCGTCAAATTCCCCAATAATGGATTGCGAACGCGACGTTAAGCAGCCTGAGGCATCCGCTTTGCTAGATCTTGCCGGGCGGCCATTTACCCGCGCACCACAGCTAGGAGCGCCCGTCACATCGGAACCCATCCGCCGTCGCCGCCGGTTCCGTTGTTGTCGTCGTCGCCTGTTCTGTCGTTGTGGTCACCGTCGGCCGCCGCATCTTCCGGCCGCACGGGCTCTGCGGATGGTTCGCCACGCTGCGTTGGTTCCCGTCCTCTAGACTCGCCCAATCGACGGCGGTCCACATCAGCCATGTGGCCTAGCGTGCGCCACCGAGTCATGACGGGCCATGCCAAGTAGTCGCCAATTTTGGTCTGTGAACTCGCCATTCTGGGCTCTTCATACTGTCGACGGCACGTGAATACTGACCCCCGCGTGGCACGTGGGTTCTAGACCTCGTCGCAACATTCCTGTAGATCAAGGGGCGTGTTGATGGCGAGAAGGGGCCGCAAGCGGCAGTTGGATGTGGAGTCCCGGTATTGGCAGCTGTTGCTGTCCGGGGTGGGCACGGTCGAGGCCTGTCGGCAGGTGGGCATCGGGCGCAAGACCGGGTATCGGTGGCGGGCGGAGAACGGCGGCGTTCCGCCGGTGCGGCTGGCCGAGGCGGTGCGGTCGAACCGGTATCTGTCCCGGCTGGAGCGCCAGCGGATCGCGACCCTGCGAGCCCAGGGGCTCGGGGTGCGGGAGATCGCGGGGCGGATCGATCGGGCGCCGTCGACGGTGAGCCGGGAGCTGCGGCGGAATCTGCTTGCCCACGACAACGGCCGCTATGACGCCGATCTCGCACACGCCCGAGCCCGGCAGCGAGCCGGCCGGCGGCGGCCTCCACGTCCGGCCGGCGACGATCAGTTGCGCCAAGTGGTGCAGGCGAAGCTGGAGCTGGAGTGGAGCCCCGAGCAGATCGCCGCGTATCTGCGGCGGGCGTTTCCGGATCGGCCCGGGTGGCATGTCTGCCACGAGACGATCTACCAGGCGCTCTACCGCGGCACCAGCGGGCTGAGCAGGGAACTCACCCGCCGGCTGCGCACCGGACGCCCACTGCGCAAACGCCGCCGCCGGTCGAACCAGCGGCAGGCCAGGTTCGTTGCGCCGGCGGTGCTGATCGACCACCGGCCCGAAATCGTGGATCAACGGGGCCGGATCGGTGACTGGGAAGGCGACCTCATCATCGGCCGCAGCAGCCGCTCCGCGATCGGCACGTTGGTCGACCGGGCCAGCCGGTACGTGCGCCTGATTCATCTGCCCGGCGGACACAGCGCCGAGCATCTCCACATCGCCCTGGACCTCGTCACCGACGATCTGCCCGAGGTGGTGCGGTGGACGCTCACCTGGGACCAGGGCTCGGAGATGGCCCAGCACCACCTGCTCGCAGACCGGTTCCGCGAGGGCGTGTACTTCGCCCACCCGGCCAGTCCATGGCAGCGGCCCACGAACGAGAACACCAACGGGCTGCTGCGCCAATACTTCCCCAAACGCACCAACCTTGCCGTGCACGAAACGGCCGCCCTCCGCGCGGTCGAGGATCGGCTCAACCACCGGCCACGCAAGATCCTCAACTGGAGCACGCCAGCTGAGATCTTCGGCCGCGCCCTGCCATCATGAAGCCGTCACCGTTGCGACGATCACTCGAATTCGCCCTAGAACCCACACGCCGACAGGGGGTCAAGATTCAGACGCCGTTGACACATACCTGAGGGTGGAATCCTGGGGTGAGTCCGCCGCCGATCAGGAGCATGCGTGGTCTCCTATGTTTGTCAAGCTGGTTGGTCCGGGGTGTCAACAGAGGCCGGGCAGCTCACAGACCGGTCAACGCACATTGATGTTGGGGCGTCCGGTAGCTCGCTGCACACATGGCGGTGATCAGGAACCTGCACTGGTGCAGGCACCGCCAGTCGGATTGGGCGACACGCCGAGCTGGTCTCCGACGCGGCGAGGCGCATGTGTCACGCAGGCACCACCTTCGAGCACCTCGGATAGCGCTAACCGCGCCCGTGCCGGTGTCAGCTTTCCGCCGAGCCGGACGAGAGTCGTATCAGTCGCTCCCGTCGGGCAGTTAGAGCCGGCAGATCCAGCGTCACCGGCCACGGCTGGTCGGTCGTGAACACCTCAGTCGTGTAGTGCGTCCGGTACGCGTACTGTCCGGTCTGTTGGTCGAGCACGAGCTCCGCCAGCGCGATGGTCGGCGACTCGTCCTCGGGAACCACGATCCAGTACGACCGCACGCCCGCCCGGGCGTACAGCGCGCGCTTGACTTCTGTGTCGCGAAGCCATGACGACTTCGGCGAGACGATCTCGACGGCCAGCACCAGCTCACTGATCGGAAATGAGGTGACCTGCAATGTACTCAGCCGCGCCACGGTGACGTCTGGCCGCGGCTCGTTGTGGTCGTCGACCGTGGTTCCCGAGGACGAGTCGCCGACCATCGCGCTGGCGGAG
>JASLBX010000300.1 GCA_030146385.1 Jiangellaceae bacterium
ATGTGATCGATCCGGATGGCTTCGAGCTCGCGGTTGCCGAGCGAACCCGTCGTATGGAGCAGGGTTACGGGGACGCGGTGTTGCTCGAGTCGCTGCGGTCGATCGTGCGGTACTACGCGGTGCCGCCGTGGCGGTCGGCCTGGAGCGATGCGCGGGAGGTGCGGTGCCCGACACTCGTGGTGCTGGGTATTCGCGACACCCTCGTCGGCTCGTCGACCGCGAAGCGGTGGCGGCGTACCGTCCCGCGGGCCCGGGTCGTGACACTGCCGTCCACCGGCCACGTGGCGATGATGGAGAGCCCCGCCGAAGTCGCGTCCATCATCCGCACCTACCTTGCGCCGGAATGATCAGGTAAAGAGGGGAATCCGCGCGGATTCCATGCTCTACATGATCATTCCAGCTGACGCGGGCGGGTTCTCAGTAGCTGGACGCCGTGACCGGGAATTGGACAGAACGTGGCACCGTTGGCGGAGTAGAACCACACACCTACCGGAGACTGTCACCGTGTCCCTGCCACCGCTGGTCGAGCCCGCGTCCGAGCTGAGCGTCGACGAGGTCCGCCGCTATTCGCGTCACCTGATCATTCCCGACGTCGGCATGGCCGGGCAGAAACGGCTGAAGAACTCCCGTGTCCTGGTGATCGGCGCCGGCGGCCTCGGGTCGCCTGCCCTGATGTACCTCGCCGCTGCCGGTGTCGGCAACCTCGGAGTCATCGACTTCGACGTGGTCGACGAGTCGAACCTGCAGCGCCAGGTCATCCACGGGCAGTCGGACGTCGGGACGCCGAAGGCGCTGTCCGCCAAGGCGAGCGTCGCTGAAATCAACCCGTATGTGAACGTGGTCGTCCACGAGGAGCGCCTCGACAACGACAACGTCATGCGCATCTTCAGCGAGTACGACCTCATCGTTGACGGCACCGACAACTTCGCCACGCGCTACCTGGTCAACGACGCGGCGGTGCTGCTCGGCAAGCCGTACGTCTGGGGTTCGATCTACCGCTTCGACGGGCAGGCGAGCGTGTTCTGGGCCGAGCACGGGCCGTGCTACCGCTGCCTCTACCCCGAGCCGCCGCCGCCCGGCATGGTTCCGTCCTGCGCCGAGGGTGGTGTGCTCGGCGTACTGTGCGCGTCGGTCGGGTCGATCCAGGTCACCGAGGCGATCAAGCTGCTCACCGGTGTGGGCGAGCCACTGCTCGGCCGCCTGATGGTGTACGACGCGCTGGAGATGTCGTACCGGACGGTCAACGTACGCAAGGACCCCAACTGCGCCATCTGCGGCGAGAACCCGACGGTCACCGAGCTGGTCGACTACGAGGCGTTCTGCGGCGCGATCAGCGAGGAGGCCGCCGACGCCGCGGTCGACTCGACCATCTCGGTGCGGCAGCTTGCCGACTGGCTGGACGAGCGCGAGCACGGCGACCGCGACTTCGTCCTGGTCGACGTCCGGGAGCCCAACGAGTACGAGATCAACCGCATCCCCGGCGCGGTGCTGATGCCGAAGGGCGAGTTCCTGACCGGCGAGGCGCTCGAGAAGCTGCCTTCGGACAAGCAGGTCGTCCTGCACTGCAAGAGCGGCGGACGCTCGGCCGAGGCGCTGGCCATCGTGAAGGGCGCGGGGTACGGGGACGCCGTCCATGTCGGCGGCGGGGTCGCGGCCTGGGTCAACCAGATCGATCCGTCCCAGCCGTCCTACTAACCCGGCAGGTGGGCTGCCCACCAGGTTTGTCCGTGCCGTACCACCCGCACGCGCCTGGTGCGGCACGCACAGGCATGCTGAACGTGATCGAACGGCAGCGCGGTTAGAGGATGTTGCGGCGCTGAAGCTGGGTCCAGAAGATCCAGCCGGGAAGGATCGGCACCCAGAAGGACACCAGCCGGAACAGCAGCACTGCCGGGACGGCCACCGCCGTCGCCACCCCGATCGTGCTGATGCCGGCGGTCAGCGCCGCCTCGACGGCACCCAGCCCACCTGGCGTCGGGACGGCCATGCCGACGGTGTTCCCGACCATCTGGACGACCGCAAGCGCGGCGAAGTCCGGCTCGGCGCCCAGCGCGCGCACGCAGGCGTAGAAGCACGCGACCAGCGAGAGCGTCTGGAGCAGGATCCCACCGATGGCTTCAGCCAGCTTCCGGGGCTGGCCGAGCACGTCCAGCAGCCGGGGCAGGCCGCGCTGGGCGAACTCGCGCCACAGCGTCCTGGCGCGGACGCGGATCGGCGGCACCAGGATCAGCAGGCCACCGGCGACGACGACCGCCCCCGCCACGATCAATGCGGTCGAGGACGGACGCAGCCCCGCGGCGGCACCTGAACCCGACACGACACCCAGCACCGCGATCAGCGGAAGGGTGATGCCGACTGAGCCGACCTGGCTCGCCGCGATGCTGGCGGCCGCGAGCGGACCCGGGACTCCCGCCTTCGTAAGCAGCCGGACGTTGATCGCGGTGATCCCTACTGTCGCGGGCGCGACCAGGCGGACGAATCCCAGCGAGACCTGAGCCCCCATCGCGTGCCTGAACTTGACCCGCTCGGGCACGAAGCCGAGCAGGGCGAACGTCGCGCCGACGTACTGCAAGCCCATCGCGACGACGGCGGCGGCAACCCAGCGCCAGTCGGCCCGCAGGAGCAGCTGCACGATCTCACGAGGCTCGGCGAATTGCGTCGCCACCAGGTACATCGCCGCGATCGCGCCGAGTCCTGTGACGATGGACAGCGGACGGATCCGCTCCAGCCGGACCGTCTCTTCGGGCTCCCAGCCGACTTCGGAGATGACGCTGTCGCGCAGCTCCCCGAGCAGGCTCCGGCGCTCGCGAAGCCGCCGCCGAGTGGATCGAGCCAGCGCGATGGGCTGCAGCAGCGGCACCGCGCCGGCGACCGTCTCGGCGCCGAGCACCTTGATCGCGCTGTCAACCGCACGTCCTGCCCCGGCCACGAGCGCAACGCCGACCAGGGCCTGGGCGAGGTCTGTCCGGAAGGCGAGCTCCGGAGCCGCCACCTCGCCGCCGGACGGGTTGAGCAGCCAAACCTTCCCGTCGTCGCCGATCAGGATCGTCCGTCCGGACAGCCGGCGGTGCGCGACCTGGTTCTTGCGCAGGCGGGCGAGCTGCCGCCACAGGTCGTTCAGCATCTCGTCCGTGACTTCGTCACCGCTGAGCTTGGCCAGCGGCCGACCCGGTACGTGGTCGTGCACCAGCAGGGCGGCGTCCGTCCCGAGCCGCAGGACATTGCGCAGCGGGGGAGTGCGGGCGCCCGCCCGGTTGACCGCGAGCGACAGCAAAGCCAGCTGGTCGATCGCTCGCCGCATGGTCACGGCCTGGCGCGGGAGGATCTCTTCACGGGTCCGCAGCTGGTCCAGGACCCTGACCAGGGCGCCGGCACCCTCGGTGTCGCGATCGAGAACGAGAACACCCAGTGGGCCCTTCGTGGTCTCGACGATGTACCGCCGGTGTTCTTCGACCGGATCCGCCCGGACGCTGGTGACCTCATGGCCGTGCTCACCGAGGATCTCGGCGATCTGCCGGCCACCAGGGGCTACGGACGGTTGCCCGCTGACCATACGAACGGCGATCCCGACGATCCGGCCGATGGTCAGCGCGACCACCGTGCCCGCGACGCTGGCCCGGCCCTCGAGCAGATCCACGGCGAAGCTGCCGATGATTGCGAACAGGGCCGCCTGGTGGATCCGCCGCATGTCCAGCCGGGAGATCACGCTGACCACCGCGACAAGCAGCGCGGGATACGGCGGGACGGGACTGATGCCTTCGACATGGGTGATTGGTTCGAAGGCGTTCTGAACGGCCTCTGGGGTATCGGGTAGCAGCACGCCGCCGACCAGGCCGGCCGCGACCGCGGCCAGCAGCCCGGCGATGAGCAGTTCTACGGTCGTCCGGATTCGACCTCGAAGCATCAGGATGACCACGAGAACAGGCGGCAGCGCGATGCCTACGAGCTGGGCCGCCGTCTTCAGCAGCCCGATCAGCGCACCGGGGATCCACTGGCCGAGGCCGTGCAGGTCGGTGGCCAGGCCGGTGAAGCTACCTTCGGCGAACACCGCGAGCAGGACGACCGTGGTGAGGACCGAGCCCCAGAGCAGCAGCCGCAGGCCATCGATCGGCCGCCGGGTACGCCGGGGCAGGGGCGGCTCCTCGACGGGGACGTCCCCCGTCTGAACCTCCCTGTTGTTAGCCTGCGCTTCGGTCATCGATGCCGATCGTTCCATGTGACTGGTGTGTGCGCGGTGACTACCCGCCAGAACGTGTCGAGCGGGCACCGGCAGGATGGCGTCCGTGGATGATGAGTACGTCGAGGCGATGCTCTCACTCGTCGAATCCATCCCGCCCGGCCGCGTGATGTCGTACGGCTCGGTCGCCGAGGTCGTCGGCGCGTCGCTGGAGCGGGGCGGACCCCGCATCGTCGGTGCGGTGATGGCGAACTACGGCAGCGCGGTCCCGTGGTGGCGGGTCGTCACCGCATCGGGACGCCTGCCGCCCGGCCACGAGGTGGCGGCCCGGCGCGAACTCATCGCCGAGGGCTGCCCGCTGACCGCCGACGGAGAGCGGGTCGACATGCGCCGTGCCGCCTGGACGCCCTCCCGTGATCATCGTCGCTGAGACGTCATGCAACGGCCCAAAACAACAATGATCAAGGGCCGTGTCGGGGGTCCGCGGGTTGTCGGAGGGGCATGGTGTGATGGGTGCCCGATAGCCGAGGTAGGGGGTGACCACGATGACGGCGCCAGCGGTCCGGCTCGTCCGCGCTCCGCGTGCCGAAGTGGCCCCTCCGGTGCTCGACGACGCCCAGCGGCGGGTGGTCGAGCATCGCGGCGGGCCGCTGCTGGTCCTGGCCGGTCCCGGCACGGGCAAGACGACCACGCTGGTCGAGTCCGTTGTCGATCGCGTCGAGCGTGACGGGCTCGACCCCGAGCAGGTTCTGGTGCTCACGTTCAGCCGTCGCGCCGCGGCCGAGCTGCGCGAGCGCATCGCCGCCCGGCTCCAGCGCACGGTGCGTGAGCCGCTGGCCCGGACGTTCCACTCCTACGCCTTCGGGTTGCTGCGCCGTGAGGCTGTGCTGAGGGGCGAGCCGCAACCACGGCTGCTCACCGGCGCTGAGCAGGACCTGCTGATCCGCGACCTGATCCGCGGCGAGCTCGAGGAGCTCGGCGCCGACTACTGGCCCGAGCGGGTGCGTCCGGCCCTGCCCACCCGAGGTTTCACCGAAGAGCTTCGCGACATTCTGATGCGTGCCGCCGAACGCGGCGTCACCCCGGCCGAGCTGGCGGCGCTTGGTCATGAGCGGGAACGCGACGACTGGGTCGCCGCGGCCCGGTTCGCCTTGCAGTACGCAGGCGTGACGGCCCTGCGCCAGCCGCCTGCCTACGACCCGGCCGAGCTGGTTCGAGCGGCGGCGGGCCTGTTGCGCGCGGATAGTGATCTCCTGGCCCGCGAGCGGGCGGCCAGGGCGTTCATCGTCGTCGACGAGTACCAGGATTCTGACCCCGCACAGGAGGATCTGCTCGACCTGCTCGCCGGGGGCGGCCGTGAGCTGGTCGTCGTGGGCGACCCGGATCAGTCCATCTACGGCTTCCGCGGCGCCGAGGTCGAGGGCATCCGCAACTTCTCGGACCGGTTTCGCACCGCCGACGGCTCGCCGGCCGCCGTGCTGGCGCTCGACGTGTCGCGGCGGTGCGGTCCAGCGCTGCTGGCGGCGTCGCGGCGGGTCGCGGCCCGACTAGGGGGTCCGCCGCAGCACCGCCGCCTCACTGCGGCCGACCCGTCCGCGCCCGGAGCGGCGTCCGTGCACGTACTGCACAGCCCGAGCCAGGAGGCCGCCTACATCGCCAGCCGGTTGCGCGAAGATCACCTGGTGAACGGCGTCCCTTGGACGGAGATGGCCGTGCTGGTCCGCTCTGCGCAGGCGCTACCGGTTCTCCGGCGCGGGCTGGCTGCGTCCGGTGTGCCGGTGAGCGTCCGGCTCGAGGAGGTGCCGTTGGTCGACCAGCCACCGGTGCGCGCACTGCTGGACGTTCTTGAGCTCGCCGCCGGACGCCGCGAGCTGGATGCCGATCTCGCGTACACCCTGATCACCGGGCCCCTCGGTGGGGCCGATCCGCTGGCCCTACGCCGGCTCCGGCAGGAACTGCGCGGGCACGAGTTGCGAGCTGGCGGCGTCCGGGCTTCGGGGGAGCTACTGGTCGAGGCGCTGACCGAACCGGCCGGGCTGGCCGAGGTCGGCCGGCGGGCCGTCGCACCGGCGGTTCGGCTGGCTGCCGTGCTGGCCGCGGCACGCGACGCGGCGGCGAAGCAGGGCGCGACCGCCGAAGACGTGCTGTGGGCGGCATGGTCCCGCACCGGACTCTCAGAGCGGTGGACGCGTACTGCCCTCGCCGGAGGCTCCGCCGGCGCGGCCGCCGACAGAGATCTCGACGCAGTCGTCGCGCTCTTCGACGCAGTCGCCCGG
>JASLBX010000319.1 GCA_030146385.1 Jiangellaceae bacterium
CTCGGTCGCCCACGTCCACGACCCGTACGACGCGTTCTCGGGCGCGGAAGTGCTGGCAACCGAGCCCTCCGTCGCGGCCGCGATTTCCGCGGCGCGGGCCAGGACGGCAGGGTCAGGCGAGTACGCCATCGGTGAGGCGATCCGGACGTGCATGCCAGCCGTCGCACCTGCCAGAAGGTATGAATGAGCCATGTTGTTCGCGCCGTCGCCGGCGTACGTCAAGGTCAATCCCTCGAGGCCGCCCTTTCGCTCGCGGATCGTCTGGAGGTCCGCCAGCAACTGGCACGGGTGGAACAGGTCGGTGAGCGCGTTGACGACCGGGACTGTCGACGCGGCTGCCATGCCCTCGAGCCGCCACTGCTCGAACGTCCGCCACACGATCGCCGCGCACTGCCGGTCCAGGACTCGCGCGGTTTCCTCGATCGGCTCGCCCCGGCCGAGCTGGCTGGCCTGTGCGTCGATCACAAGCGGATAGCCGCCGAGCTCGGCGATTCCGACGGCGAACGACACTCGGGTGCGCGTCGACGGCTTGTCGAAGATCACTGCGACCGCTCGCGGCCCGGCCAGCGGCTGAGTCGCCCACCGGTCGACCTTCATCGTGTCGGCCAGGTCGAGCACCTCAAGCTGCTCGGCCGGCGACAGGTCGTCGTCACGCAGGAAATGCCGGACCATCGATCACTCCTTCTGTGCCGAGTCCAGGATGCCGGGCAAGGCGGTTAGGAACTCCTCCGCCTGATGCTCGGCCAGGATCAGCGGCGGCGCCAGCCGAATCGCCGCCGGCGCCACGGGATTGACGATGAACCCGGCTTCGAGAGCTGCGCGCGCGGCCCTGGCGGCAACCGGCTGGGTCAGCTCCATCGCCACCAGCAGTCCCTCGCCGCGCATACCGGCGAGCAGCGGATGGGACGGGACGCCCGTACGCAGCTTGGCGCCGACCTTCCGGACGTTGGCCAACAACCCGTCCCGCTCGATGGCGTGCAGGACGGCCAGGCCAGCAGCGGCAGCGACGGGGTTGCCGCCGAACGTCGTGCCGTGCAATCCGGGACCCAGCAGGTCGGCACCCGGCCCGATCCCGATGCAGGCGCCGATCGGGAAGCCTCCCCCGAGGCCCTTGGCGACGGTCACCACATCCGGCACGATCCCCGCCCTGTGGAACGCGAACCACTCGCCGGTGCGACCGATACCCGTCTGCACCTCGTCCAGGATGAGCAAAGCACCATGCCGGCTGGTGATCTCGCGCGCGGCAGCCAAATACCCGG
The DNA here is from genome assembly GCA_030146385.1 of Jiangellaceae bacterium. Lineage (GTDB taxonomy): Bacteria > Actinomycetota > Actinomycetes > Jiangellales > Jiangellaceae > JASLBX01. Next base: position 1,260 of record JASLBX010000319.1, read on the forward strand.
CTGGTGGCACCCGGACGCCCGCCTCGCCCTGGATCGGCTCGAGCACCACCGCGGCGGTGTCGCCGTCAACGGCCGCGGCGAGGGCGGCAGCGTCCCCGTAAGGCACGTGCGCGACGCCGGGCGGCATCGGCTCGAACGGCTCCCGGATGGACGGCTTGCCGGTCAGCGCGAGCGCACCCATCGTGCGGCCGTGGAAGCCGCCTTCGGCAGAGACGATCTTCGTCTGGCCAGTGCGACGGGCAATCTTGAACGCTGCCTCGTTCGCCTCGGCGCCGGAGTTAGTGAAGAAAAGTTTGGCGGCGGTTCCAGCGGGCGGGCCGACCAGGTCGATCAGCCGCTCGGCCAGCGCGATCTGCGGGCCGGACGCGAAGAAGTTCGAGATGTGCCCGAGAGTCGCCAGCTGAGCCGTGATGGCGGACGTGAGCAACGGATGAGCGTGGCCGAGGCTGTTCACCGCCAGCCCGCCGAGCAGGTCCAGGTAGCGCTTGCCGTCGGCATCCCACACGTAGCAGCCCGCGCCGCGCACCAGAACCCGCTGCGGGCGGCCGAACGTGTTCATCAGCGCACCCGCGTAGCGGTCCAGCCAGGCGGCCCCCGCCAGCGGTCCACTTGTCAGGCCGGACAGGTCCGCTGCCTGCGGCGCAGCGGCGGCGGGACCGGACAACTCGAGATCGGGTGCGGTCATGACGGCACCACCATCGTCCCGACACCGGCGTCGGTGAAGACCTCGAGCAGGACCGAGTGCTGCAACCGGCCGTCCAGGACGGTGGCTTCCGGCACGCCGCCTTCGACCGCGCGCAGGCAGGCCTGCATCTTGGGCACCATCCCGGCGTCCAGACTGGGCAGCAGCTCCGCGAGCGCAGCGACGGTGATCTCGTTGATGATCGAGGTTGACTTCGGCCAGTCGCGGTAGAGCCCGTCGACATCGGTGAGAATCACCAGCTTCTCCGCACCGAGGGCAACCGCTAGCGCCGCCGCCGCGGTGTCGGCGTTGACGTTGTGCACGACGCCGTCCACGTCGGGCGCGACCGACGAGACGACGGGAATCCGGCCCGCGGCGATCAGGTCGAGCACCGCCTCGGGTCGGACGTCAGCCACGTCGCCTACCAGCCCGATATCGACCGGCTCACCGTCCACCACGGCCGACTGCCGCTCAGCGGTGAACAGGCCGGCGTCCTCCCCAGAGAGCCCGACGGCGAACGGGCCGTGCTGGTTGATCAGGCCGACCAGTTCCCGCCCGACCTGGCCGGTGAGCACCATCCGGACCACGTCCATCGCCTCCGGCGTGGT
>JASLBX010000359.1 GCA_030146385.1 Jiangellaceae bacterium
GCCACCTTCAACCCGTTGACCAGGCTGTCCCCGACAAACAGCACCTCACCGTCGTCCGTGACGTTAACCGTCGCGTACGCTCCGAACACCTCCAGCCCGTCGAACCGCTGGTTAACGTTCACATGCGTGACGCCGCTGTGCGAGCTCCGATAGGAGGTCGCGACGTCCAGGTCACGGACGTCGTCCCTCGTCACACCAAGTTCGGCCGGATTCCCCGTGATATACCGCAATGCGATCTCGACCGGATCGTCGGCCGGCTCCTCGGCTGTCTCCGCACCCGTGGCGGCGACCGGTGCATACGCCAAGGTCAGAGCAACCATGGAGGTGGCTGTGCCGATCAGGAGTCCTCGGGTGGCGCGCGACATCTGAACCCTCCCGCCGTCAGATGCGACGATGTAAGGACCCCAGGCGGATCACCAAGTTCCCCACCGTCGGCAAGCTACTTCGTAACGTAGAGTGGCTCGATCAAATGTCAAGGGGTTAGTCAGCTTCGCAGATACGAGGCGCCATTTACGTCCACGATCGTCCCGGTCGTCGATTCGGCGCCAGGCGTCGCGAGAAAGACGACGACCCGGGCAACCTCCTCTGGGCTGGCCACCCGGTTCATCGGGCTCTGCGCGCGAATGGCCTCGCCGCGGGGTGAATCGAGATACGGCGCGGCCATCTCGGTCTCGACGTACCCCGGAGCGACGCCGGTGACGTAGATGCCATGAGGCGCCAGCGCCCGGGCCATGGACTGCCCCAGGCTGTTGAGCCCCGCTTTGCTCGCCCCGTACGCGGCGTGGGTCGGCTCGCCGCGGAAGGCTCCGCGCGATGAGACGTTGACGATTCGGCCTCCACCGGCCGAGACCATGTGCGGCACGACAGCGTGGATGAGATTCGCGGGACCAATCAGGTTCGTATCGATCGTGCGGCGCCAGCTCTCCTGCCAGTCCTCGTAGCTGGTGTCCAGCACGGGATGGGCCTCGTAGATTCCGGCGTTGTTCACGAGCACGTCAATCCGGCCGAAGTCGTCGATGATCTGGTCGACGAGCGACTTCACCTGCACCGGGTCGGACACGTCGGCCCTCAGAGCTTTGTGCGCTCCGGGAGATAGTGCGGCCAGTGCCCTGTGCGCCGCCGGTTGGTCGCTTCGATACTGGATCGCCACCGTAGCGCCCATGCCCGCAAACGCAGTGGCGATCGCTCGCCCGATGCCGCGAGAGCCACCAGTGACCAAGACGACTTGATCCGCAAAATCCACCCGGCCACTATGCCTGATGGGCGTCGGCCGTCGTCACGACCTTCTCGTTCCAGTTCTCTGCGGTCTGGACACTCCAGTAGATGGCGAAGAACGCGATCTCGTAGGCCTCCAGTGCAAAGACCGTATGGTCCCCGAAGACTCTGGTGGTCGGGATAAGAATGCCACCGAGAACCATCAGTGCGGCTATGGCCGCGTAAATCCAGAACCGCCCCTCGTCCCGCTCTTTCCAGTGCTCAATCACCTTGGCGACGACGGCGCACACAAGGAAGACGAACATGAGGACGGCCGCATAACCGTGGGCCTGCGTGTTGAAGTCGTCCCAGTTCTGGATCAGCCACCAGCCGAAGAGCAACAGCAGGCCGGTGATGGCCAACGACAGCCTCGTGCCCCGCTCTCCCATCGCGAGCGGAGCCCGTACGCTGCGGTTCACAACCATGGCGATGCCGGCAGCGACGGCCAACCCGACGCCTCCCGCGATCAGCAGCGCGTAGAAGTTGTTGTCGATGTTGGTGACTACCCAGCCGGCGAGCGAGCCGTCCTCGTTGAACGGGAGCGGGCTCGGCGGGATTGACCAGCAGTCCCCGACGTCGGTGGTAGGTGCGACGGCGACAACTGGCGCGAACATGCCAGCGAAGTTCAGGCTGATGTCCTCCCAGCTGCTCCGTCCCTTGTAGACAATGAGCGAGAGACCGACGGCGATCATCGTGCCGACGAAGATTGCCCGGACGGGCGTGTAGTAGTACGCGCTGATCGACGTCTGCCAGCAGTCGACCTTGCTGCGTTCGATTGCAATCGAAGCTGCCAGAAGCACGACAGCACCGATCATTCCTATCCGTAGATAGCGGTAGGTCTTGATCGCATCGTGCGACCTCAACGGCTCCGCAGGTTGTCGCGCCATCGCCTTCCCCCCTCATCCGACGATCGGTCACGCGCTGTATAGCAGGTGTCCCGCAATCGGAATCCATGGCACCCGACGCCTGGAGGCCACGGTCGATGGCCGCAAGGGGGTTCAGCGTCGATCACGGTAAGTGAGGCGAGCACTTGCGCACCGGCCTACGTGGCCGCCCTAGCCGATCTCAGCGGGCTTTGTGCTCGCGCAGTAGCGCGAGGGACTTGGCGACGCAGTTGGCACGCGTTTCGGGTTTCGCCGAGACGGTTGCTGGCTATACGACAGCGTGTCCCAGAACGCCGCCGCTGCTGCCGCTTGGCGCGCTCAGGTCCCAGCCCCCGCACGCCCACAAATGGTCGTCAATCCCGTCAATCCAGTTTGACGGAACCAAGGTCGTCAAGCTACTTTGACGGTATGGATGTCGACCTTGGCGATAGTGAGCAGCTGATGGACGCAGCGATGGGCGATGACCCCGAGGTCGGACTGGCTGCAGTCGTCGCGTTGCGGCAGTTGGTGGAAGTCCTGGAGGAGCTTCAGGTGGATCACGCACGCCAGCAGGGCTGGTCGTGGCGAGACATCGCGCGGCGGCTGGGGGTGAGCAAGCAGGCCGTGCACTACAAGCACGGACTGCGGATTCGCCGCGGGGAGAAGCCGTGATGTGGAACCGGCTGGGCCGGTTGCTGCGGTCGGCGATCGGTGACGATGGGACAGGCGGCATGTGGAACCGGTTGACCCTCGACGGCCGCGAGGTGATCCGGCTCGCGTTCGTTGAGGCCCGCGAGCTCGGGCACCCGTGTATCGCGGACGAGCACGTGTTCCTCGCTGTGCTGCGCCACGGCACCAGCCGGGCCGCCGCCCTCCTTGACGCCCAAGGGATCGACTTGGCCACCGCGCGCGCCGATCTGTTGCGCATCGGTCCAACGCTTACGCCCGGCGTTGATCCGGCCGGTGCTCTACTGAGGCTTGGCATCGACATCGAGGCGGTACGGCAGCGCCTGGAGACCGGTTTTGGCAGGCGCGCACTGCACACTGCCGATCGAAGAGTTCGGCGTCGGCCGCGCTGGCGCGGCGGGCACTCTCGACCACGTGCGCTGTGCGTTTACCTGCCGGCCAAACGCTCCTTCGAGATCGCCGCCCGATTCGCCACACATCGCGGCGACACCGACATCGATCCAGAACACCTGCTCTACGGCGTGCTCCAGAGTGCCCGTGACCCACTCGGTACGCAGCTCAGCCGCCGCAGCCGCAGGCAGTTGACCACTGTCGGCTTCACCCCAGGCCGGCCCAATCCGGTCCGACTCCAGCTGGAAGCACACGGTATGGATCTCACCCGGCTAGCTGCCGAGCTCGATGCCTTGCACTGAGCAAGGGGCTCGCAACGTAGCACCAGCATGGTGTGCGTTCGCAAACCCGCACTCAAACGGTTAGCGGACCGCAACGGGCCATTGCCAACGTTGGCTCGTTCTGGCAAGGATGTCGACCA
>JASLBX010000376.1 GCA_030146385.1 Jiangellaceae bacterium
GGAGTCCGGCGTCCGGAATGAACCGCTCGTGCATGTCGGCCAGCACGTCGGACTCGTCGTCGTAGGGACCCACGTGCAGGGTCTGGACGCAGCGCCCTTCCTCGAGCGTCCCGAGTCGTACCTCGTCGAGCCCGGGTGGGGGACACTTCGCGGCCACGGTCGCGACCGCCTCGACGAACATGTCGTCTGCGATCCAGTCGGGCGTCATGATCATCGCCGTCCAAATCCACTGGGATTTGTCTCTGGCGGTCGTGAAGGCGGCCATGTCCGACGCCCACCACAGGGCCTCCAGCGGCGGGACGACATAGTCACGGCCCAGGTCGTGCTTGCTCGTAAACTTGAGCTTGTAGGCCACCGGGTACAGGGCCGCGAACGCGTCGGCGTACTCCTTGGAGCTATTCGGGTCTCCGTGCCCGTCGACCATCAGGTACTGCATCGCCGGGACATCGACAATCCGGAACACGCGGTGGCGCGCGCGGTAGACGTCCAGCGACTTCTTGAAGTCGGCCTTCACACGTGCCCCCTGCCTTCGCCGCCAGTCGAGGCGATTCTCGCCCAGTATGAAGCGCGACTCACGGCTGAGCGGGCGATGCGGCGCAGCTCACGGGTGCGTTTGGTCACGTCCGGGTGGTGATCGGGTGTCGGGCGAGCCAACCTCCCAGGATGACTGACCAGATGGCGGTGAGCGCGGCCAGCGTCCCGGGAACCACCGCTATGGCTTGGGTGAGTCCGCCGGCGACGGTGGCCCCGCTCACCAGGACCATGGCGACGCCCAGGAGCAGCGCTGGCCAACCCACCCAGTTCGGGTATGTGCGACTGGCGAGCATGCCGCGACCGACAGCGGCGATGCCGGCCCACAGCAGCAACATGCTGTACATGCGCAGGTAGGTGGCACCGATCCACAGGGGGAGCCCGGTGTCGAATGCGCCATCAATTGCCTGAGCGAGCGCCGCGTTCGAGAGGGCGAACTGGACGGTCACTGCCGTCGCGCCGCCAAGGACCGCGTAGGAACCGAGCCGGAACGAGGCGAGGTCCTGCCCGCTGGTACGGCCGAGGGCTGCGATGCCGATGGCCAGCGCCCAGATGCCGACCGGGACGGTCAGCAGCACGATCCGGGTTCGGCCGGAGTTCTCGACCAGCAGCGCTAGGAAGTTCGCGTGATCGGCGGGGTCGTCCGGGGTCGGGAACAGGGCGCTGGTGAGGATCAGGACACCGGCCACGATCAGCGCAATGCTGGCTACGCGCCGCCACGGCTGGGTCTGTCGGTGTGTCATCGTCTCGGTCGCCATCCCGGCCTCCATGCGTCGTCACGTCGTGGTGATCAGGTACTCGTGACGTTAGGAGCGATGGACCTCGATGCCTATCGGGAGTTTTCCCTATGCGGGCGGGACGAGCCCGTGTTCCATGGCGAACAGCGCCGCGGCGGCTCGGGTCGAGACACCCATCTTGCGGTAGGCGTTCTGGATGTGGTGGTCGGCGGTCTTCGTTGAGATGCCGAGGTCGCGGCCGATCTGCTTGGTCTGCCGGCCGCGAGCCAGCAGGCCGACGACTTGGGCCTCGCGCTCGGTCAGGCCGGCCGGACGGCCGACCGCGGCGGTCTGCTGGCCCGCCGCCTCGAGTACGGCTGACACGCTGTCGGGGTCGAGGCGTCCGTCCCGGGCCTCATCGCCGAGCAGTTCGGCGGCCTCCGGCGGCGAGAGGGCTGCGCGGTGCGGGCGCGGCTCGGTCTTCGCGTGGTACGCGTCGGCAGCGGCCAGCAGCCGCGCGGCGGGCGTGAGACTCGCGGCCGTTGCGCCGCGGTGATAGCCGGTGCCGTCGAGCCGCTCGTGGTGGCATGAGGCGACCGGCGCAAGCGTGGCGAGGTACTCCGAGCGGTCGAGGACACGCTCGGAGTAATACGGATGTAGCCTGACCCGCTCCCAATCGTCCGGCGTCAGTCGCGTTTCCTGCTGCCAGACGCGCGCCGGAACGGCGACGCGACCAAGGTCGTGCACGAAAGCCGCCCGCCGCAGCACAACACAGTCGGCGTCCGGGTACTCGCGTTGCTGGGCCGCCGTCGCCGCGAGCCGGGCAACCCCGGACGAGTGCCCGGCCAGGTAGGGCGACATCAGGTCAGCGAAATCACCCATGGCGGCCAAAGCACGGTCGATCTCCGCACCCTCCAGGGCCAGGCGCGGATGCGGCTCGCGGTCGAGCGTCTCGTCCCACGCCGACGCATCCAGATCCAGCGCCAGCACCTCCCCGGCGTTGTCGGCAAGGGCCGCCGCCACCATGGGATCGAAGGCGCCGCCCGCCCGCTCGCGCACCAGATCCACAGCCTCCTCGGGTCCACCCAGCATCCGCTGGAAAGCGGCGTCTCGGGCGACGAGAACGATCCGCACCGGCAGCGGGACTTCGTTTTCCCTGGCGCCGTGAGGTTGCCCCGTGCCGTCCCACCGCTCCCCGATGTACGCAAACTGGTGCTGAATGGCGCTGGGCAGGCCCAACCGGTCGGTCAACATCCGCGCGACCTCGCAGATCGCAGTGACAATGCCGCCGAACTCCCGGGCCAACGTCGGCAGCCAGCGCGCCAACCGGTAGCCACGCACGTAGACCGGAGCAGACGGCGGGGCCACCGCTCGGAGCATGCCCACCGTCATCTCCGCACGCGACCCGAACCTGACCGGCGTGGAATATGTGGTCAACGCGTCATCCGCACCAAACACCTCGGCCGCGAAGTCAGCGTTAGCGGTACAGCCGATATAGAACAGCAGGCACGTGTAATAGGTCTGAGCAGCAGTCTCCGAGTCGACGCCGAGCTTGTCGGCCAGCCGCATCGCGACCAACGTGCTGTGTAGGCCGTGCTCAAGTGGCACACCTATACCGAGGTCCGTCGCCAGCGAAAGGGTCGCGACCACCTCCGCGGCGCGCACCCGGTCGCTAGCGCCGTCCTCTGCAGCCGCCGCGGCTGCGCGCGGTACATCCACAACCTCTTCACGCTATCGGCTGCTGTGAGCCGACACCATGCTAGAGATCGATTCCTGAACCCGCACCCGACCGGCGGCAGAAGAGGGCGGAATACCTAGGCGAAGAGATCGCTGCACTCGAGTCCGGTCGGGTTGGCGCTACCAAGGTCCTCGTGGAGCATAGCCAGAGCACCGGAGGGCGCGATCTCGTTCAGGTCTTCCTCTCCGGTCAGTATGTACAGCGCGTTGAATGCTGCCTCATAGGCCGCCGCGGTCATGGTGAGTACGAGGTCGGCCGGATCCGCACCGCTGTCGATTGCACGTTGGGCCGCCGGGAAGTTGCGCACACTCCATGTCGAGCGAACGAATCCCCTCCCAGAGCGCGGCTAGAATACGATCGCGTGTCTCATCGCGTGCCATGAGCGAGACGGTACTGGCAACTGATGAGCGGATGCGAAGATCGGCGCATGCGCCTTCCCCAGCATCTGGCCGAGCAGTTGAGACGCGTCCCCAAGTCCTCGGATGGGTACTGCGAGTACGCGCCATGCCGAGTGACGCTCAAGTCTGGTGAAGTGCTCGATCGCGTCTACATCGTTGAGGCATCCGACTTCCGGCGGATGTGGGGGCAGACGCAGGTCACGGTTAACGTAGCCGACATCGACCAGATCGAAGACAGTCCGTTCCGCCTCCCGGCCCAGTGGGCCAACGCGCTCTACCAGGCTGGCGAGTCGGGCATGGGTTACACGCTGTTCATTGCTCGGCTCCGCGACGGCTCAACACTTCCGTTTGTAGTCGGGAACGCGGTCGACTTCCCGAACTGGCCTCCGGGGACCGGGCCGCCAGATGTAGTCGACGTGCAACCTCATGCCGGCCGAGAGGTCTTCCGCGACCGGGCTCCCGGACCATACGAGAGCAGCGCCGATTACGCATGGTGCGTCTATGACGCGTAGCGCTCGCTCATCGGCCACGACCGCGCGGAACGCGGCAGATGAGGACGTTCGCCAGCGATACTCGCGTGCATGGATGCGAGATCCGCCCTGTATCAACTCGTGTACCGCGGGTTGCTGGAGTTTGCGCGCCGCCGCGTACGAGGACACCCTGACCAACAAGATGGTCATCGGCATCACCACTGTTCTGCACAACCTGCCCGGAGCGTTAGAACGCGCCGAGAGCACGGCTGACTACGAGAGTGCGCTCCGCGAGGCGCTGCCGCCAGGGATAGGCACGGCTGACATTGCCCGTGTCCTACCTCACCAAGGCCGCCATCACTTCCGCGATCGCGGCCCTCGCCCTGGCGAGAGTTCTGCGCCTATCACCGGTGCCCCTATCGCCTGAACAAGATTTGATCGTCCATAGGGCAATCCCAGCGCGGCTGACGTTTCGAAGCACGCGATGCGAAACGCCAGTCGTCGTTACAGCCCATGCCCATCGTCGGAGGACGACACCGGCGAGTTTGAACTGCAGGCTTCGCAGCGTTCGAAGCGTCTCGACGTCATCGAGCCCAGTGGTAACTGGCCACTCGATGCCGGAGCCATGTACATCGCGTGCGGCCCCCTCTTGCAAAGCATGAGCGGAGCAGCGGAACACTCGCGGCGGAACACTGCGTGGACGTCCGGCAGATACATCCAACGTGCAGGTCGAGGCCGGAAAATGAGCAGATGCCTGACACTCCGTTCGGTCAGCTCAAGCGTGTGAGCCGCCCTACTGAGCATCACATCGACGTGGAGGCGATGCTCGCCGACCGGGTTCCTGAGTTCCAAGAAGCCGGATGGGCGGTTACGTACGAGCAACTGGCGCTGGTGGCTCAGCTCGCTGGTGACGACACGAGCACGCATGAATCGGTGCGCCTGCTGTTCAATCTCGCGGTCAATGACTTCCGTGATCTGCTCCACGATTTGGACGCAGGATCTGGGCGTTTGGCGATGCGCGCGGCGCGAGCGGTCATCGAACATGCCATCAACCTGCACACGGTCGCGGCCAGCCTCGCCGACGCTTCGCGCTACTTGGCGGAACCCGACCTTCCGGACTGGGTAGAGGAGCAGGTGGCTGGCCTCATCGACATGGCTGTCGCCACGCAATCTCACTTGTTCCGTCCGGACCAGCGCTGGCTCACCGCTTCCATTCAGCAAGTCACCGTGACCCCCGAGGAGAACGCGCGACCTATCCCCGACACCGCACTCATGGAGTTCCCGCCAGACGACTGGGAAGTCCACGAGATCGGTCGGGTCGGTAGTGACAAAGTTTCCTGACCTGGCCGCCGTTCACGAGCTGCGATTGAGTCATCTCACAGCAGTCGGGCGCTCTGCAAGAAGTGCTCACACATCGGCGCGGTGGGTCGTGAACGTCTATGCCGGCGGTGGGCGCAAGGTGGACGCATCCGTGCGGTCCGCGGCAGATCCAGGCGGATATGAGTACCGTCCCGAGTGATCAGCCGCCGCCGACCGACCGAGCGCTACGCCGCCCGGCAGCTGAGAACGCGGGCCCCTCGATCCCCCAGCTGACGATCTGCCGCGGCAGGATCCGTATCCATGCCACGTCCCACCCTCTGCCGAAGCTCTCGCCGCCCTCCTCGTGCAACTCGGCGCGGCCGCGGACCTCGAGCCCGCGCGGAGTCCAGGGATTCAGCCGCTCGAGATCGTCGATGACGAAGGTGACGCGCGGGTTGGCCCCCAGATCGCGCCACTTCTTCGAGCCTCTCAGCCCATGCCCGCCGACCTCGATCGCCTCATCCTCGGGGCCTAGGCGAAATCCGACCGGGACGACATGCGGCGAGCCGTCGCGGCCGACGGTCGCCAAGCGGCCGAGCCGCTGTCCGCGCAGGTACTCGATCTCGTTCTCGGTGAATGTGCTCATGGTGGACCTCTGTGAGAATCCGGAGGATGTCCCGGTCGCCGTGGAGCTTCGGGGCGGCGGCCCGATGATCACCTGGCGAGCGGTATGCGGATCTCGACTCTTGCCTCGCCGATTGCGCGTTGGTCGTGCTGGCGCGGCGCCTCGCCACCCGAACGCTCCTGACCTTCGGCGAACGTCACTTCCCCGCCCTGCGTCTGCTGCAGGGTGGCTCGCTCCAGATGCTGCCCCGACGCCGACCACGACTGAGACACACCGCGCCATATCCGCAGAGCAGGAATTGCGCGCCGGGTGATCGCACCGGCGCTGGCTGTTGGCGGACGTCGCTGTGCAGCCGCACGACCACCTCGACGTCGCCGCAATACACACGCGTCCCGCCGCGCGTTCGGACCTCAGGCGTCCAGCGGGGTGGTGTAGACGATTATGTTGTCGCGGTAGTGGCGCACCGACCGGTCGAACTCGCCACCGCACGTGATGAGCGTCAGCAACCGCTGGCTGGTGACCGGCCAGATGCGGTCGCCGGGAAGCTCGTCCTTGGGCACGCGCTCACTGGACTCCACGACGAACGTGACCTCGTCGCCGCTGTCGTAGACGACCCGCACCCTGTCGCCCGGCTCGAGTTCGCGCAGCCGGTAGAAGACGTCGGGGCCCGCCCGGGAGTCGACGTGCGCAGCTACAACGGCGGGGCCGCGGTGTCCCGGCTTCGGGCCCTCCGCGTACCAACCGGCAAGGCCGAAGTCGGGCACCTCCATCGTGTCGTCGGGCTGCAGGCCGAGGCGGACCAGCTCGGCGTCGACGTCGATGGCGGGGATGACGACACGAACCGGCTCGCCCTTGGGGTCGGCGGATGGGCGTGTTACGGATTCGGGCTCTGGTTCGGGTGGTGGCTCGGGCGGGGCGGGCTCCCTTGGCAACGCCGGGGTGGGAGCCGGAACCTCGTTCTGCTGTGGGGTGCACGCTCCCACGAGCACCGACAGGAGGAAGGCCGCCGCGATCCCGACCAGGACGCGGCGACCCCCTCCTGTGCGTGAGCGGTTCATCAGCCTGTTCGTGTCACCGGCCTCGGGTCACGCGGCGGCGCAGTGGGACCAGCGTCGCTGCGGCGAGGAGTCCTGCGGCGAGGAGCAAAGCGGCCGGCAGACCGCCCGCGGCATCCGTACCCCCGGCACCGGTGTCGACACGGCGGGGACGCTCGACAACGACCGGCTCCTCCTCTTCGGGTTCCTCGACCGGCTCCTCCTCTTCCTCTTCGCGTTCCTCGACCGGCACCTCGTCAGCAGGCTCGACCTCGCCGAGGTAGGCGGCGAAGTAGTCGTCCTGGAACGCGATCGCCAGGTAGAAGTCGATCTCCTCTGGGTGATCGGTGGTGGGCACCTCGAAGTTGAAGACGCCGATGCCGTCCTCTTCCGCCGTACCGGTGTCCCCACCGTCGGGGTCGCGGATCTCCTCCGAGGAGGGGAAGACCAGCCCGCGCTTCTCATCGAACTCCAAGGGCAGCAGGCCGGGCAGCTCGCCGAGCGTCAGGAAGTGGACCTCCCACTCAAACTCGCCGGGCGTCATCTCCTCCGCGACGC
>JASLBX010000411.1 GCA_030146385.1 Jiangellaceae bacterium
CGTCGCTAGAGGCTGGGAAGCAGCCCCGACAGGTAGGGGCAGCTTCCCAGCCACTGCAAGCACGTGCCGAGCTCCAGGGTGGAGAAGGAGACGAGGTCGCCCGACTCCAGCCGGTTTCTCAGCACTTTGGTGGTTCCATCCGCCAAAATGTAATGCCGAGATCAGATGACTGCTCCGCCGAGCCGACCCAGCCGCGCTCGACGCGTACGTGGTGGACCAGGTAGCCGTAATGGACCGCTGGCCCTACCGTGTCGGTACGCCGAGGTAAACCACCTGCCAGCGTCCTGCGCAGGACGAGCATTGCGTAACTTGCGGCAACCGTGACGGCCGCGACGACAGCGGGATTGCGGACCAGTTGTGGCAAGCGGGTGGAGAGGGTGGCCAGACCATGCGACCTGCCGCCGCCAGGAGAACTATGGTCCGGTACCTCGCGCACTTCTAACCCACCAGGCCGCGATCGTCGCACCCCATTCGGGACGTCATCAACGTCGCCGTGCATTCCTGCAACCTCGGCCACGTCATCATCGTGCCTGTTGGGGTGACTGTCGGTCCAGATCTGGCCGGAAATGGATTCACCCTCCCGGCTCGCGCGGCGTCCCGGGTAGTCTGGCCGGTGCCGCAGCCAATGTCGAGGACACGATCGCCGGGCTTGGTGTCGGGGGCGTCCCACAGCCGTTCGTGATATCGACGGAGCTCGGCGTCGTAGTCGAACGTCGGGACCGTCTCCTCAGGCCGCTGGGCCGTCGCGGAGTACGCCGCGCACGGTGTCGAGACGTACGCCCGGCTCAAACTCCGGCAGCCACCACGTCGCGCCGGCCTCCGTGTACGGCTCGGGATCGACACCTAACGGCAGACCGACGGCGACGTCGTACGAGGCCATCTCGCCATGGCGCAGCTCGGTGAGGGTTCCGACGACCTCGGCGAGCTGGTCCGGGTGCTCGAGATTGGCCGGAAAGAAGCCGTCGAGCCGCGCGGCCCGGCGGACCGGCTTGAGGTTGCCCGGGAATCCGGCGGCCCACACCGGCACACCGGGCCGCTGAACCGGCCGAGGCAGGAACGCGATGTCGTCGACGGTGTAGTTCTCGCCGCGATGGCGCACCGGATCACCGGACCAGGCGGCGGCCAGGATCGCCAAGGCCTCGTCGAGCATCCGTCCGCGTCGCCGGTCGTCGAGCTCCTCGCCGGTCTTGGACAGCTCACCGGCGAACCGGTCGCTACCGAGGCCGACGCCGAGGGTAAGACGGCCGTCGCTGAGCCGATCCAGTGTCGCGGTCTCCCGCGCGACCTTGGCCGGCCGGCGACGGGGCAGCGGCGACACCATCGGGCCGAGCCGCAGCCGCTCTGTAGCGGTAGCGATCGCCGCCAGCGCGATCCACGGGTCGGCCACCTGTCGGACCGGCGCCCGCCAACACAGCTGATCCCACACGAAGCAGCCGGCCCAGCCGGCCTCCTCCGCGTCGGCGGCGAGGTGCGCAATCACTCGCGGGTCGGCGAGGTCGTCGAAGAGCGGTAGCCAGAGTGCCGAACATAGCCGGTTCATGGGCGGCCTCCTTCCGTGTGCCGCACCAGGGCCGACACGAAGTTATCCCATGCCGGCCTCGGGAGGTCATGTCCGGCGGCCGCAGCGGCGGACGTCCGCAGATGTGACATAAGCCGTAGTCGAGCCGCACGTTCCGACTTTTCTCCGTGGGCTGGGGTCTATACGTAGCTGTGCGAGCGCCGTAGCGTCATAAGTGAGTGCTTACCGAGGCAGTGGTCATTGCGAGGAGGCAGAGATGACGATCCTCGAGAAGGCGAAGGCGACCGCAGAGCGGGCGCGGGAGCAAGCCGCGCATGGTCTCGACGTGGGACGGGCGCGGATGGACGAGGCACAGGCCCGGCGGCAGTACGGCCGGTTGGTGCACAGGCTAGGAGAGGCCTTTTACGCGGAGCACCGTGGTGTCGGCGGGCGGGAGGCCGTGGTGCGCGCGCTCGCCGACCTGGACGCCCACATGCAGGCGCATCCCAGCACGGCACCCGTACAGATGCAGACAGCCCGCAGTGCACGGGAGATCATGCACCCTGGGGCGGAATGCATCTCTGAGAGTGACACCCTCGACGTCGCCGCACGGAAGATGCGCGATATGGGTGTCGGCTCGTTGCCAATCTGCGGCGCGGACGACCGACTGCACGGCATCGTGACCGACCGGGACATCGTGGTGCGGTGCATCGCCGAGGGCCGGGACCCGGCCGAGGTCCGTGCGAGTGAATTGGCGCAGGGCACGGTCTTCTGGGTCGACGCCACGGCGGACGTGGACGAGGTGCTTCGCCAGATGGAAGACCATCAGGTCAAGCGGCTGGCGGTCATTGAGAACCACCGCCTGGTCGGCATGATCAGCGAAGCCGACCTCGCGCGGCACCTTTCCGAGGACCGGCTGGCCGACTTCGTCGAGAAGGTCTACGGGAGAAGCTGAAGTTCCGTTGCGGGCACGGCCAGATCCGATCGGCCGCAACCGGCGACCCCTTCGGCACGTGACAAACGGTCCCTACGCCCTGCCGTCTTGAGTTCTGCCGGGACGGCAGGGCCCTAGGTCGGTGCGGTGTTGTTCACTCGCCCTCAGCGTGATCACGCCCAAAGACCACCTCGCTTGCGGCGCAAAAGGTGGCTCCAATTCTCGCGTGTGCGTTCCGAGGCGGGCAGAGCTTTGGCCTAGCCTGGCCGTCATGTGTCCCGGTGACTTCACTGACCTGCACGGCAAGCAGTTCGAGCGTGTGGACATGAGGGGCGCGCGGTTCACAACGGTGAGCCTCAACGGGGCGACGTTTCGGGCGTGTGAGCTCAACCAGGTCGTGATGCGCGGCGTCGAGATGGTCGACACCTCCATCGACGGGGAGATCCAGAACCTCGTCATCAACGGGGTCGACGTCGTGCCATTGGTGGAGGCCGAGCTCGATCGCCGGCACCCCGAGCGCCCCAAGTTCCGGCCAACCACCCCCGACGGATTCCGGGAGGCTTGGGACATCAACGAGCGGCTGTGGGATTCGACCGTCGCGAGGGCGCGCCGCCTCCCTCCGGAGATGCTGCACGAGTCGGTCGACGGCGAGTGGTCGTTCATCCAGACGCTGCGCCACCTCGCGTTCGCGACGGAGTCGTGGGTCGGCCGCTGCATCTTGGGCGATCCCCGCCCGTGGCACCCGCTGTCCCTGCCGTGGGACCAGATGGCGCCCCGCCCAGGTGTGCCGCACGATCGTGACGCGCGCCCGTCGCTCGACGAGGCGCTCGCCCTGCGGCTCGAGGCGATGGCGATGATGCGCCAGGTGGTCGACGGCCTGACCGCGGAGCAGCTCGACAGCGAGACAGAGCCTCTCGTCGGCCCGGGCTGGCCGGACGAGGGCGACACCTTCGCCGTCCGCGAGTGCCTGCTGGTCGTCCTCAACGAAGAGTGGTGGCACCGGATGTTCGCCGAGCGCGACCTGGCAGTCCTCGAAGAACGAGTCTGATCCGGTGGAACTCGTCTTCTCCGGCCGGGTGCTCGAGTGGCGCGGTCCGTCGCCGTACTACTTCGTCCCGGTACCGGACGAGGCGTCCGCCGACATACGCGAGGTCGCCGCGATGGCCACGTACGGCTGGGGCGTGATCCCGGTCGAGGCGCGGATCGGCGAGGTCGTCTTCGAGACGTCACTCTTCCCCAAAGACGGTCGCTACCTGCTGCCGCTCAAGGACGCAGTGCGCAGGCCGCAGGGCATTTCGGCAGGCGACGACGTGACCGTGGAGATGACTGTCCGCCTCTCGCATTAAGCGGGTGGCGACCGACCGCTGATGTCGCGAACGGGGCGATGAGTTTCCGGTCGTGGCGCAGTCTGATCTGACAGGAGACACCGATTC
>JASLBX010000421.1 GCA_030146385.1 Jiangellaceae bacterium
CCACGCAGAACTTCGAAGACATCGCTCTCCAGCTGAACGCTCTCAAGGCGGGCCAGATCGCGGCCGCGATCAACGACAACGTGCCGATCTTGTCGTTCGTCGAGGAGAACCCCGACACCGAAATGGTCACCGAGTTCGACACAGGCGAGCAGTACGGATTCCCGGCCAAGAAGGACGACCCGAACGCCCAACTGATCATAGATCGGCTGAACGAGCTGCTCGCCCAGGCGTTCGAAGATGGAACCTATGAAGAGATCTACGAGAAGTGGTTCGGTGTCAAGCCAGGCGAAACCAACGGTGGCTGATGCCTCCGTAGAACCCAAGCGGAAGCTGAGCCCGCGCAAGCGGGCTCAGCGCTTCCGTCTGGTCCAGTACGCCATCCTCGTCGCATTGGTGGTTGCCGCGGCGGTGGCGGCAGACTGGGCCCAGCTTGTCGACGTCTTCTTCCGGCCTTCCCTGATCCAGCGGGCAGTCACCAGCGGCCTCTTCGACGCCCTGGTCAACACCGTGGTGTACACCGCCGGCGGATTCGTACTGGGATTGATCGCCGGTACGATCCTCGCGCTGATGAAGTTGAGCCAGGTGGGGCCATATCGCTGGATGGCGACGGGGTACATCGAGTTCTTCCGAGGCTTGCCGGCCATCATCATTTTCATCGGGTTCTCGTTGCTCCCGCTGGCCATCCCGGGGCTGCGGATCCCCTTTCCGCCTTATGGAACAGCGTGGCTGGCATTAGGAATCGTCGCGTCAGCCTACACGGCCGAGACGGTGCGGGCCGGAATTCAAGCCGTCCCCAAGGGCCAAGTGGAAGCCGCTCGCTCGCTTGGCATGACGCCGTTCCAGGCGAATCGCAAGATCGTGTTGCCGCAAGCGTTCCGGATCGTGCTTCCGCCGCTGACCAACGAGCTCATCTTGCTGGTCAAGGACTCGTCCCTGATCTACATCATCGGCCTGACGCTCGCGGCATCGGAGCTGACGACGTTCGGCCGGCAGCTGGCGAACACCACTGCCAACCTCACCCCGCTGGTGGTAGCGGGGTTCTGCTACCTGCTCATTACGGTGCCGCTTTCCGCCATTGTCCGGCGGATGGAGGCCTCGGCCGCGAAGGCTCGCTGATGACCGAACCCCTGGTACAGATCAGCCAACTGCACAAGTCGTTCGGCGATCTTCACGTCCTGCGTGGCATCGACTTCACCGTTCATGTCGGCGAGGTCGTATGCGTGATCGGACCATCCGGCTCCGGCAAGTCGACATTGCTGCGCTGCGTGAACCTTCTGGAACGGCCGGAAGGCGGGACGGTGCACGTGGCCGGCGAAGACATCACCGACATCGACTGCGACATAGACGGCGCGCGCCGCCAGATCGGCATGGTCTTCCAGCAGTTCAACCTGTTTCCACATTTGACGGCCATGGAGAATTGCACCGTCGCCCAGAGGACGGTCGCCAAGCGATCCGCCACCGAGGCGAAGCAGATTGCCCGGGAGATGCTGGATCGGGTTGGACTCGGCGACAAGATCGATCAGTATCCAGCCAAGCTCTCAGGTGGTCAGCAGCAGCGGGTGGCAATCGCCCGAGCCCTGTGTATGCAACCAGCGCTGATGCTCTTCGATGAACCGACATCTGCGCTCGACCCTGAGCTGGTCGGTGACGTGCTGACGGTCATGCGACAACTGGCCGAGGACGGGATGACCATGCTCGTGGTGACCCACGAGATGGCCTTTGCCCGAGAGGTCGCCGACCGGGTGGTCTTCATGGACGACGGCGTGCTCGTCGAAGAAGGTCCACCGAACGACGTCATCGGCAACCCGCAACATGAACGGACACGGGTCTTCCTCAGGCGAGTCCTGGACCCCACCCATGTCCAACCCACGTGATCCCAATAGCTTCAGCGGATCCTCGCGGGCAGGTAACTGCGCAGCCGCTCTCCGGCCGCGTCGAACCAATCCCGCCCGTCAGCCAGGCGGCTACCGGCAGCGGCTATGAGGTCCGACACGGCCCCGGGCCAGAGCACTGCCCGCAGACGGCGTCGCCGGGACCGCGACTCCAAAAGGGTTCGACGCAATGCCGCGGCCCCTTGGCGGAGCTCAGGCACGTGATTCGCCTGCGTAGCGTAGCGGGCCCGTTCAACCGCGTGCACCAGGCGGTCGAGCAGTTCACAGTCGTCGGCGACAAGGTGGACACGCCTGACCAGCTGCCCGCGCATCCCGCGCGGAGTCGCGGCCGGATCCCAGCGCAGGCCGGCGTCACGTACCGCGTCTCTCAGGTCTGACCAGGCCGCCTCGGCTTCGGAGCCGGCGTCCCCGGAAGCCATGAGCCAGCGCCGGGCGCGGATCGCTCGGGCAGTTGCCGACGGCGTCATGAGTAGGCCGGCCGCAAGCGCGATGCCAAGCAGGACGAGCGGCCAGCGCGACGCTGCTTCGATCTCGCCGCCGGAGCCGCCAGCGGTGTCCCCGAGCAGCTCGTCCAGGCGCGGCGACGCGGTGTCGTCCGGAGACTGGGTCGGCTCGTCGGAGGCGCTCGAGCCGGCGGCGTCCTCATCGTCATCGCGCACCGCCTGGGTCCAGGGCGGAGGGCTGCCGGTGCGGTCGGAGATGCCTGGCGTCGGCTCGAACCGCACCCACCCGGTGTCCGGGAAGTACAGCTCCGGCCACGCGTGTGCATCGTGCGCCCGAACCAGCCGGCTACCATCGTCCTGCCGCTCGCCAGGCGTGAAGCCGATCGCGACCCGGGAAGGGATACCGAGCACCCGGGCCATCACCGCCATCGTCGCGGCGTACTGCTCGCAGTAGCCACTCCGGTCATTGAGGAAGTCCAGCAGCGCAGAAGATGAGGTGCCCGGCACCCTGTCAAGGCTGTACGTGAACCCTCCGGAGTTCCGGAACCACGACTGCAAGGCGACCGCCTGCTCGTGGGGGTTGGTGGCATCGCCGACGGCTTCTTGCACGAAGGGTTCCAGCAATTCCCGCGTCTCGGCCGGCACCTCGAGCAGTGCCTCGAAGTCCGACTGGAACCGAACTGGATCCTCGGGTGGCCACGCATCCCTCAGCTCGGCGGGGTCTGGATCTACGACGATGCTCGCGGCGGCGTATGTGGCGCTTTGGACGTCCGCACCTCGCCCGAACACCTCGAGGGTCGACGGAATGACGCGCCAGTTGCCGCCGATGTCGACGCTCTGCGCGGGATACACCAACGGAAGCCACGGTGAGCTGAAGCGGTCGCTGATCCGAAACTCGTAGTTGGCCATGGTGGGCTCATCATCAGGACGGAGGCCCGGCGGCCAGGAAAACCCGTCACTGACGCTCTGGTCGAGGGGCCGGCTCGACTGCTGCCACTCCTCGCCGTCGAACACGTCGAGGGCCGCCGTCCGGATGTACTCGCGCTGGTCCGAGTCGGTCGTGTACTGCAGGATCGGGATGTTGTCCGGCCGCTCGAGATCCCGTTTCAGGTCGGCTATCGGGTTGTTCGCCTGGACCATCCCTCCTCCGCCAGCGCCTGCACCGAAATCACCCACCATGCCCTCGCTCAGGACCGGCACCACTGCCGGGACGGCCACCGCCGCGGCCACGGCGACGGCCCCTGCCCGCCAGCCGCTGCGGGCCAGCGAATCGGTCTCCGGCCTGCCCTGGTGCCGGGCGGACGGCCGCGCCGAGACCCCCCAGGCCACGACGCGGGATCGGCCCTCGGTGATCAGCAGTGTGAGGTATCCGGCGGCTGGAAGCGCGAACCACAGCCACGACCAATCCTCGCGCACCACCGAGGCGGAGACCGCGAACATGACCGCCAGCGGCAGACCCGCGAGCGGTACCCGCCGCAAGCCGAACACGGCGAGGTCGACTCCGAGGGCCACCAGGCCGGCACCCGCCACAATGATCAGCAAGAGTCCGGCCTGTACGGGCACCGGTGGTGCGTACTCGTTCATAGCTGCAATGCCGTCACCCACCCGGGTGACCAGCCGGTCCAGCCACGCCCGGTTGGGAATGACCGACCACCAGGCCACGTCAGCGGCCACCAGGAGCCCGATCCACCAGGTCAGAACCACAAGTTGGGCAAGCGGCACCAGCCACCCGGGGGCTCCCTGCCGTCGCAGCGCCCAACCGGCCATCGCCACCAGGCCGATGCCGATCACGGCAGGCATGAACCAGCCGTGGGTCTCGGTGATCGGAAACAGCGGCAACATGGCCAGGGCGACCGCTCCCACACTGACGGCGGTCAGCCGCGTTGCACCATCCGTCATACCTTCTCCCAGCCCGCGCGAGCATCGCCTCGTCACCGTTGGCCGCTGGCTGCTGAGCCAGATGCGCAGACGCTTCGACGCGGGTGTAACCCCTTACCTACAACAACGTTCCGCGGGCTTCCACGGTTGCACGCCGCGCGTCGGCCGTGGCCGCCACCCGGCGGAACGGCCGCGCGTGCGCCGTTCGTTGAACCTTCATGCGACTTCTTACAGTCGCAACTCGCGTGGTGACGGCCGTGCTCGTCGTGGAGCCGGACGGCCGGAATGGCATGGACGGCGGGCGAAGAACTAGCGGAGGTCATTCACCTGATCGCCGTTATGCCACCTGATCGCCCCGCCCTCAACGATCAGGTGGCATGGCCGTCTTGCATAAGCGACTAATCGGGTGTACCGGCGGACCGAGTGTGAAGAATGCCGGACCGATCTTGATCGGAATCGGATGTTGTCGCGTAAATCGGGCGCTG
>JASLBX010000453.1 GCA_030146385.1 Jiangellaceae bacterium
GTGCCGCCATGACCCGTGGGCGAGTGCCCGGGCGACGAACGCTGAGGCGTCGCCGGGTGGTTCGGGCGCCGGCAGGCGGGTGCCGAGTGGGCGTACGTCGGTGATGCGGCTCATCGCGTAGCTTCGCCAGGTGTCAGTGCCGCGCTCGCAGGCGACTAGGTACCAGCGGTTGTGGAGGTTGACCAGGCGGTGTGGCTGGGCCTCGCGCCGCCTGCCCGGCCCTCCCGTGCCGGGTCGGTGCCGCAGGCTCACCGCTTCTCCGGCCCGGCACGCGAGCGCCAGCGCCACCAGGACGCCGGGAGTCGTGCGAGGCGTCCGGCCGGCCGGGGACTCCGCCGCCTCGGCGATCGCGGCCACGCGAGGACGGAGCTTGGCCGGCACCGTCGCAGTGATCTTGGCCAGTGCGGTGACCGCCGCGAGTCCCAAGCCCTCGACACCCACGGTCGTGCGCAGGCCGAGCGCCACCGCCAGCGCCTCGTCCGAGTCCAGGACGAGGGGCGGCATCGCTGAGCCCGCAGCCAGCGTGTAGCCGCCGTACCTTCCCGGCTCGGCGTCGATGCGGTAGCCGAGATCGCGCAGGTGCGAGATGTCGCGGCGGGCTGTTCGCTCGGTGACATTGAGCCGGGACGCCAGTTGCACGGCATTGATGCCGGGGCTGGCCTGTAGCAGGGCCAAGGCCTCGAGTCGCCGTCCGGTCGGGGTCACAAACCCGAGATTAGCTTGAATGCGGACAGTTCTTGACCGGGTATGTGTCTACGCTGGCCGCATGGACAAAATCAGGTTCTACCGACCAGAGGGGTTGGTCAACAGCCCCGTGTTCAGCCACGCGGCGTCGATCCCGCCGGACGCGACAGTCATCCACGTCGGCGGGCAGAACGCGGTTGACGCCGATGGCAACCTCGTGGGCGGTGACGATGTCGCGGTCCAGACCCGGAAGGTGATGCGCAACGTCGAGGCCGCGCTTGCCGCCGCCGGTGCCAGCATCGCCGACGTGTTCAGCTGGACGATCTTTTTAGTCCAGGGCGTCGATGTGCAGGCTGCCTACTCGGCCGCGGCGCCGGCGCTCGACACCGGTGGCGATCCACCGCTCGTCACGGCCGCGATGGTCGCCGGTCTGGCCGTCCCCGGCGCGTTGGTCGAGGTCGCAGCGACCGCGGCGGTGCGGCGATGAGCGAGCGCAGGAGCCAGGTCGGGAAGACGAAGGACACCGGCTGGCAGATCGGCGTGTCCAAGACGATCGATCATTCGATCGAGCGGGTGTGGGACTTCCTCACCTCCGCCGAGGGCACCGCGCTCTGGCTTGGGCACGGTGTGACGACGCTGGACGACGTTGGCGCTCAGTACGAGACCAGTGACAGGACGGTGGGGGAGACCCGGAGCTTCCGGCCGCATGATCGGATCCGGCTGACCTGGCGGCCGCCCGGCTGGGACCACGACAGCACGGTTCAGGTGGCGGTCACGAGCAGTGGCCCTGATCGGACGATGATCCGATTCCATCAGGAGCGGCTCGCCGACGCCGGGGAGCGCGAGCAGCAGCGCGCCCACTGGCAGTCGGTCATGGCCGCCATCGTCGACGCACTGGACGCGGCCTAGGCGTCAGGCACCACCGGCCAGTGGCTCGCGCCGAGCTCGCGGGAGATCGTCCGCGCCGCAGAGCGCACCGCCTCGATCGCGGCATCGCCGGCCGGCCACTCGTTGGTCGGGACGACCACCGCCACCGCACCCACTGCGAGCCCGGTCGAATCGAACACCGCTCCAGCCACGCAGGATTCGCCGAGGACCGCCTCGTCACACTCGTAGGCCAGGCCAGTGGCGCGCACATCGTCCAGTTGCTTGCGAAGTTCCCCAGGATCGGTGACGGTCTCACCGGTCATGCTGCGCAGCGGCGATCCGTTCAGCAGTGCTGCGGCCTCGCCGGGCAGGAACGCCAGCATCGCCTTACCCAGCGCGCTCGCATAGGCGGGAATGACGATGCCGACTTCGGGCATCTGCCGGCTGCCGTCCGGCCGCGGCTCGTGATGGATGATCACGACATCGTCGGCCAGCAGCACGCCGACGCGCACGGCGAAACCCGTCCGGCGGGCGCGGCGGATGAGCCTGTCCGAACTGGCCGGCCGGGCGCGCGCCGCGGACGTCCGCGCGCTGCACGACCAGGTGGTCCTCGCGGTGCTGGGCCGGTCGTCCGAGTTCACGGCGCGGACGGGAGTCCTCATTGCTGCGGACCTGACCCCGGCGCAGGCGGCGGCGCTCGACCGCGAGACCGTCGCCGGGATCGTGCTCGCCCACGGCAGCCCGACCTCGCACAGCGCCATCCTGGCCCGGTCGCGCGGGATCCCGGCCGTGGTGGGCGCCGGGCCGGAAGTGCTCGGCGTCGCCGAGGGGACAACGGTGGCGCTCGACGGCGAGACCGGCCGGCTGGTGGTCGACCCCGACCCGGAGACCCTCGTCCAGCTGAAAGCGACGGCCGCCGAACGGGACTGGCTGCTGGAGGAGGCCATGGCGGCCGCGGCACGCCCGGCCGTGACGAACGACGGGACCGAGATCCACGTCGCGGCCAACGTCGGGAGCGTGGACGACGCAACGGCGGCGGCAGCGCGTGGAGCGGACCTGGCCGGGCTCGTACGAACCGAGTTCCTGTTCCTGGGCCGGGACGCCGCACCGTCGATCGACGAGCAAGATGCCACCTATCGGTCGGTTGCCGAGGCGCTCGCCGGGCGGCGGGCCGTCATCCGCACGCTCGACGTCGGCGGCGACAAGCCGCTGCCCTACATCGACCAG
>JASLBX010000457.1 GCA_030146385.1 Jiangellaceae bacterium
ATCGCCCGCAGGGCGATGTCGGTGAGGGCGGCGCCGTCCGTCGGGAGCAGGACGATCGCGTCGACCCCGTCGTTGATGAAGGTCTCGATCTGGCTGATCTGCAGGCTCGCGTCGTTGGTGGCCTCCGCTGTACGGAGGTCGATGTCCTCGTAGCTCTCGGCCTCCTCGATCGCGGAGCTGTTGACTGCAGCGAGCCAGCCATGGTCGGCCAGCGGGCCGGAGAATCCGATGGTGACCGTCTCTCCCGGCTCGTCGTTGCCGCTCGCAAGCTGGGCTCCATCGCCGTCGGATTCCCCGGCGGAGTCGTCCCCTTGCACCTCCTCAGGGTCGTTGCTGGTACAGCCGACTACGAGGACACCCGCGGCGACGATCGCCGTCGCGGAGGTGACGAGCCGGCGAAATGGCCGATTCGAACGTAGGGACATGACTTCTCCTTCTTGGGTGATGGGCCCCGGAACGGGCGTCCGGGACGATTGGGAGACGTTGGGGGGTCAACTTGAGTCGCTGCGAGCGGCGACCCGCTGCTGCAGCAGCACAGCCGCGACGATGATCACGCCCTTGGCGACCGCCTGCGTAGAGGTGTCGAGGTTGTTCAGGGTGAACACATTGGTGAGCGTCGTGAAGATCAAGACGCCGAAGATCGTGCCGACGATCGTTCCCCGGCCGCCGGTGAGGAGTGTTCCGCCGATGACCACGGCTGCGATGGCGTCGAGCTCGTAGAGCAGCCCGTGGGTCGAGCTGCCCGTCGTCGTGCGGGCCATCAGCATCACCGCCGCGACGCCGCACAGCAGCCCCAGCAACGTGTAGAGCAGGACGGTGTGCCGCTTGACCGCGATGCCCGCGAGCCGGGCGGCATTGCTGTTGCCGCCCACCGCGATAGTGCGCCGGCCGAAGGTCGTTCGGTTCAGCAGCACCCACCCGATGGCGGCCACGACTGCGAAGATCAAGACCAGTACTGGGATGCCCAGGAGGCGGCCGTTGATGAAGCTGGTGAAGTCACGGACCTGGATGATCTGTGTCCGGCGTTCGGAGATGATCTCGGCCAGACCACGAGCACCGGCGAGCATGGCGAGGGTCATGATGAACGGCGCCATTCGCCCGAAGGCGATCAACGTCCCGTTGATCAATCCACAAGCCGTTCCCACGACAAGCGCGGTGAGGACCATCATGATCCAGTGGAAATCCATCGCCATCTGTTGGGTGGCCAAGGTCGTCGCCCACACCGACGCGAGAGCGACGATGGCACCGACCGACAGGTCGATCCCGCCGCCGATGATCACGAACGTCATGCCGATGCTCACGACGCCGATGACCGAGGCCAGCCGCAAGATGGTGAGGATGTTGTTCACGTTGGCGAACCGGTCGCCTGCCGTCAGCACGCCCACCACACATAGGAGCAGCAGCGCGATCACAAGCCCGAAGTTCCGGCCGGCGGAACTGGCCATGAACCGGCCCAACGCCGACTTGGGTGCCCCGACGCCGGCTTCGGCTGCCGCCGCTTCTACCCGCTGATGCTCGTCTGCAGCTGGTGCGGACGCGGGTGTCGTACGCTCGCTCACGCTGCGCTCCCTTCCATGACCAGGTCGAGGACCCGGTGCTCGTCTATCTCTTCGGCCGGACCGGTATGGACTACCTCGCCCTCGCGGAGCACGAGGACACGGTTGGCCAGGCCCAGTACTTCCGGGACCTCACTGCTGACCAGCACGACTGCCACGCCGTTGTCGGCAAGTCGCCGGACCAGTGCGTACAGCTCACTCCGGGCGCCGACGTCGACACCGCGAGTCGGCTCGTCGAGAAGCAGGACGCGACACACCCGCAGCAGCCAGCGGGCCAGCACAACCGTCTGCTGGTTGCCGCCGGACAGCGTGCGCACCGCCCGCGAGATGTCAGCCGGTCGCACGTCTAGCGCTTTGGTGTGCTCCTCGGCGGCGCGGCGTTCGTTCGCGTGATTCAGAAAGCCGCCGCGGGCGAACCGGGTCATCGTGGCCAGGCTGACGTTGCGGTAGACCGCCTCATCGAGCAGCAGGCCCTGGCTCTTGCGCTCCTCGGGAGACAGGCCGACGCCGGCCGCGACAGCCGCACGGACCGAGCCCGGGCGCAGGCGGCGGCCGTCCACGGTGACCGTGCCGGAGCTTGCCTTGCGCGCCCCGTAGATGGTCTCGAGCACTTCGGAACGGCCCGCTCCGACCAGCCCGGCCAGGCCGACGACCTCTCCCGCGCGAACCTGGAAGGTGACACCGGAGAAGGCGCCGGGCGCGGCCAGGTCGACGACATCCAGCACGACGGGCGCGTCGTCGGCCACCTTGGATCGCGGCGGGAAGACGTATTCGATATCCCGCCCCGTCATCCGGCGGGTCAGCTCGCTGGTCGGCGTCTCTCGCGCCGCAAGCCCGGTGGCGACCGTCCGGCCATCCTTCAGCACAGTCACCCGATCGCCGACCTCGCGGATCTCCTCGAGCCGATGCGAGATGTAGACGACCGCCACGCCTTCAGCGGTGAGGTCCTTGATGACCTTGAACAGCCGCGAAACCTCTTCCCTGTCGAGTACGGCCGACGGCTCATCCATGATGATCAGCTTGACGTCGTGGGACAGCGCGCGAGCCATACTGACGATCTGCTTGCCGGCGGTGGACAGCCGTCCGACCTCCGTGCGCGGAGAGATCTCGGGGTGGCCCAGCCGCTTCATCAGCTCGGCCGCGGTCTGTTGAGCCTCTGCCCGGCGCGAGAATCCAGCCGAGGCGAGCTCGTGACCGAGGAAGATGTTCTCGGCGACCGACAGCCCGTCCACCAGGTCGAGTTCCTGGTAGATCGTCGCGATGCCGAGCCGCATGGCGGCCATCGGGTTGGCGAGCTTGACCTGCTCGCCCTGCCAGACGATCACTCCATCGTCGGGCTGGTGCGCCCCGGACAGTACCTTGATCAGCGTGGATTTCCCCGCGCCGTTCTGACCGAGCAGGCAGTGAACCTCCCCGGCCCGCACCTCAAGGTCCACACCATCGAGCGCTCGAACGCCCGGGAACTCTTTGACGATGCCTTTCATCTCCAGCAGGGCCGTGGTCATCGCCCACCTCCAGCATGTGCGGTACGCAACACGGACATCGGATCCGCAAGCACGGTCTCGAGCACGACGTGCGCGCCTCCTCGCGCGGCTGCCGCGAAGGGAAACGCCGACCGCTCGACCCGGCAGTCGCTCAGGGACCGCGCCACCATGCGACTGGCGAGCTCGTTCTCGATCGACGGGACGAGGTACTCGCTCAGGACCGCGAAGAACCCGCCGAGCACTATGACCTGCGGGTTGAACACGTTGGCGAGGATCGACACGCCAAGACCGACGCCCGCGCCCACCGCGTCGAGCCCGCGCAGCGTCCGCGCATCGCCGAGTTGAGCGCGGCGCACAATCTCGGCCAGTCGCTGCTCCAGTTCCATCGCGGGGTCGGCAATTAAGTCGTCCGGATCGGCGAGGTGGCGCAGCATCGCGGGCAGCCCGGCCATGGTCTCCCAGCATCCTCGCCGGCCACACGCGCAAAGGCGCCCATCGGCCGAGACCACCATGTGACCGACCTCGCCGGCGTATCCTTCGGCTCCCCGCAGGACCTGTCCGTTGGTGATCACACCGCCGCCGACGCCGATCTCGCCGGTCACGTAGACCATGTTCTTGGTGCCGACCGCCGCGCCCATGGCGTGCTCGGCGATGGCTGCCAGGTTCGCGTCGTTGTCCAGCAGGATCGTGTAGGCGGGACCGTGGAGAAGTGATGTCAGCTCGTTGACGACGTTGATGTCGCGCCAGCCGAGATTCGTCGCGACCCGCAACACGCCGTGCGCCGTTTCGACCAGGCCCGGGACGCCGACCGCTACGCCGACCACATGCCGGCCGCCGCGCGCCAGCTCGATGGTGATCTCGTCGATCAGTGTCGCCAACCGGCCCAATGTCTGCTCGGGCCCCAGCTCAAGCACGTCGAGCGGGAGCCGCCGGGTGGCGACCGTGTCGCCGCGCAAGTCCAGCACGTGGGACGAGACGTGGTCGATGCCCAGCTCGATGCCCAGACCACAAACACGGCCGTCGATCTCTACGGTCTGCCCGGGGCGGCCGACCTGGCCCCGCTCGATATCGCCTTCCCGGACCAGGCCGCGCTCTTGGAGTTCGGCCACCAGGCTGGACACCGTGGCCTTGTTGAGCCCCGTCTCGGTGGCGATGCGGGCCCGCGACCGGGGACCTGAGTCGCGGAGGTGTCGCAGCACGGTGGCGAGGTTGTGGCGGCGCAGGGATACCTGGTCGATCACGGTGGCCATGCTGGACACCTCCTCTCGTGTTATGGAGGTCACATGTGTTAGTCCGTTGGTCGAACAAACTAAGGGCGTGTTAAGCGCATCGTCAAGGGATTACGGCCAAGTTTCGACTTATGAACGCATAACTTTGCACGCTCACCGGACAAAGTCGGGCGTCGTAGCGCTCAGCTGACAACCAGGTAGATCCGATTGGCCCTCGCCGGGATAGTCTCCGGCCGGCGTTCGCAGAAAAGCTGTCAAAGTTCGACGATTGTTGAAGGACTCAAGCGACAAGCCGCCAAAGAGGCGTCCCGAGAAGTGGATCTATTACCGAGGCGTTACGACGCGGCGTACACGGCGTCGCTGATGAGCGCGGCTGCGCCGACAACGCCAGCGTCGTCCGCCATCTCGCTGAGCACGAGCGGCAGGTTTCCGGTGGCGAGCGGGAGCGAACGGCGGTAGACGACGCCGCGGATCTCGGCCAGCAACGGGTGGCCGAGCCGGGAGACC
>JASLBX010000468.1 GCA_030146385.1 Jiangellaceae bacterium
AGATGTCGACGTACTCGAGGCCCAGCCGGCGCAGCGACTGGTCCAGGCTGGCCAGCAGGTACTTGCGCGAACCCCACTCGCCGTACGGGCCGGGCCACATGTCGTATCCGGCCTTGGTCGAGATGATCAGCTCGTCGCGGTACCGGGCGAAGTCCTCGGCGAACAGCCGTCCGAAGTTCAGCTCGGCCGAGCCGTAGGGCGGTCCGTAGTTGTTCGCCAGGTCAAAGTGGGTGACGCCGAGGTCGAAGGCCCGCCGCAGGATGGCGCGCTGCCGGGCAAGCGGGACGTCGTCGCCGAAGTTGTGCCACAGGCCGAGGGAGATGGCCGGCAGGTGCAGGCCGGTGCGTCCCACCCGCCGGTAGGGCATCGGCTCGTACCGGTCAGGCGCGGCGACGTACGACGAGGGCAGGAATCGGTGCTGGGAAAAGGCCATGGCGCCCAGTCTTGCGGAACGATCAGCGCACGCGCACCGGTGGGGTGGTCTCGTACGCCACCGGGTTCACGGCCGCCGCACCGCACGACTCGGGCCGGGCCCCGCCCAGCCTCCGCTCGGTCACGTCGACCCGCCAGCGCCGCCCGTCCCGGTGGCCGACGACAGCCAGCCACCCGCCGTCGTTCTCGCCGACGGAGACCACGTCGAGTGCGTCGAGGCCGAACTCGGCAGCCGCCGTGCGCACGGCCGCCTCAGCCGCCTGGCCGGGCCGGCTGTACGTAGCCCGACCGCGGTATCCCTCCGTCACGACCCGGCCGGCTGCGGCGCGCTCGTACGCGTCGACCGCGCGCTTCGGGTTCAGCCGTCCGTACATAACGCCGGACGGCAGCAGCACTCCGGTGGGCGAGAACCGGTGCCCACTGAGGTGGGTGGTCTCCCAGATCCGCCCCAGCAGCCGGTCGTGGAGGGTGGCCACGAGCGCTCTGCCATTGATGGCGCAGCACACGTCGCGACGCCCGTTGGTGCACACCAGCAGCAGTGGGTCGGTCTCGACCCGCAGCCCAGGCACCGATCGTTGAACGCTGCGGAGATCACCCTGGGAGATGCCGGACCAGGAGAGCCCGCCGAGGTCCGCGATGTCCTCGATCCAGCCGCCCAGGAGCCAGCTGTGCTGCGGGCGAGTGTTGGCGATCCACACCCGCCGCGACGGCGAATCGCTGTAGTCAGGATGCCGGCCAGGGCGGCGGACCAGGGCGACGCGCGCGTGGTGGGCTGCGGCGGCGGCCTCCAGGGCCTCACCCAGCACCGGGTCGAGATGCGACTCGGTGAGCGCCTTCCGGCCCCACGGTCCGGGCTGTTCGAGCACAACCCAGGCCACCGCCTCGGGCGCGGTTCCCACGAGTGGCTCTCCAACCGCCAGCGAAGCGACGGAGCACGCCGTCATGGCCGCACCTCGGTTGCGGGCGAGCCGGCCGGGCTGCGCAGCAGGGCGGCCGCAGCTACGGCCGCGACGGCGGCGCAGATGGCGGCTCCGGTGAACGTGGCCTGCAGTTGCGCCACGATCGCCTCCCGGACGGCGTCGTCGTAGGGCGGGCAGCGATTCGGAGTCTGGGGGCACAGCACCGTGGGCGGCTCGATCCGGGCTTGTTCGGCGTAGAGCCGGCGCAGCCCCACCGCGGTCAGCGCGGACAGCCCGGCGAGCATTCCGACCATCCGCGCCGTGACGATGAGCGCGCTGGCCACCCCGTGCGTCTCCCGCGGCGTCGCGGCCAGCAGCGCGGCGTTGACGGGCGCGATGGCCAGGCCGAAGCCGAGCCCGATCGCCACCAGGACCGCGCTGTCGCCGGCACCGGTGAGCGACCCAGTGCCCCACGTCGTCATCGCCGTGATCCCGGCGGTGCCGAGAGCCATGCCGCTCGCGGCGACGAGAGCCGGCCGCACGCGCTGTAGCAGCCAGCCGCCCAGCAGCGCCCCGATCGGCAACGCGACGAGGAACCGGATGAGCACGAGCGCGGCGTCGAGCTGGTCCGCGCCGGGAATCACGGTACGGGCGAGGACGGGCACGTCCACCAGGATGGCCACCAGGGCCGCGCCGATGAACACGCTGACCAGCAGCGCCCCCCATGCCGGCCGGGGCCGGATCGCGGCAGGGGGCACGAGCGGCTGCTGCGCTCGCCCCTGCCACCAGGCGAACGCAGCCAGCGCCATCCCCGCGGCCGCGAGCAGCCAAGGGCCGGCCGGCGTCATTAGCTCCACCTGCGGGTCGGCCACCGCGAACGTGAGCACGATCAGGCCGAGCGCCGAACCCAGCAGCGCCGAACCGGGCAGGTCGGCCGCCCGGACCACGGGCGGGGCGCGGCGTAGATCGATCAGCGGACGTCGCGCGGTGAGCTCACGCGCAATGAACGCGACGGCGAGGACGACGCCGATGAGAACCGCCGGCGTGGCCCACGAGAGGTCGTTGACAACCGGAACGAGCAGTTCTCCCCACGTCACGCTCTGCTGGAACGGGCGCGGGCGAACGAGGGCCACGGTTGCCGCGGCCAACGCGCCGGTGGCGAGCGCAGCGCCCAGCCAGTCTCGCCGACTGCGATCGGCGGCGGCTCCCAAGCTGGCGGGCGTGCGCCGGGCGACGCGGACTCCCGCGGCCAGTACCAGCCCGGTGGCCAGGTTGATCCAGAAGATGGCTCGCCAGTCGGCCAGCGCGATCACGACGGCGCCGTAGAGCGGGCCCAGGACGGCGCCCAGCTCCTGAACCGCGCCGACCACTCCCAGCGGCACGCCGCGCCGCTCCGGCGGCCAGAGGTCGGCCACGAGGGCGAGCGTCACCGGTACGAGCGCCCCTCCGCCGGCACCTTGGAGGAACCTGCCGGTCACCGCCTCGGCCAGGCCCGTGGCCGCCGCCGTCACCAGTGAACCACCCGCGAACACGAGCAACGCGCCGAGCAGCACCGGCAGCCGTCCGGCCACGTCCGAGATACGTCCGGCCAGAGGTAGCACCACGACGTAGCCCAGCAGGAACATCGAGATCAGCGGCGCGGCGCGCTGGAGCTCGTCGATGTCCAGCCCGACGCCGACCATCATGTCCGGTAGGGCCAGGACGATGACGTAGGTGTCGGCCGCGGCCAGCAGGACGCCGACGGCGCCGAGCGCGAGGGCTGCCCGCCCCACCGGCGGACGGGTGTGGTCAGTCCGTGGGCGCACTGATGTCGACCGGTTGGTCGTAGTCCTCGAGCAGGACCGTGTAGGTCTGGGTGTCCGAGTCGCCGACGAACGGCCCGGTCAGGACCGCGCGGCGAAGCTGTCCGGTCTCGGGATCCAGGGCGAACGCCGCGGCGACCTCGGCGTCCGGATCGGTGATTGCCAGCACGGACCCGACGAGCTCTCCAGGGAGAGTCGCCGTGATCTCATCGACCACGTCCGCGCCGATGCGGGCCTGCCCGGACTCCGCTGGCTCGATCGCCGACCGCAGCAGTTGGCTGATCCCGCGCTCGGGGTCGAGGAGCGTACCGGGGTCGGAAAGTCCGAGCGCCTCCGCGTCGACCGGCGCGAACTCGGTGGTCATCGGCAGCTTCGCCCAGAGCTCACCGTCCACCGAGATGACCTCGATCGTGGCCGACAACCCGGCGGTGCGCATCCGGATCTCGCCGTCGAACGAGCCGGGCGGCGCGGCGACGCCCTCGGCGCCGAGGATCACCGTCCCGCTGTCCGGAAGGTTCTCGCCCTCCACGGTGAACCGCACCCCGGACGTCTCGTCGAGCAGGTCCGCGGCGGCGTCGAGCCGGGCTGCGGCGTCTGGGCTCCCCGCACCGGCGTTAGCGCCGCCGTCCTCGTCGCCGGAGCATCCCACGACGGCGAGAGCGGTGATGATCGTGGCCGCCACGAGCCGATACGCGCGCATGAGCGGCAGCCTATCCATGCGGCCGCCGGGGTCACGGGCAGCGGGGGACCGGAGCACTCCAGCTGGTGTTCGACCGGTTCGAGACGTAGTAGTCGCTGACCCACCGCCCGTCCGGAAGTTTGTTCCAGACCGTGCTGGTGCCGACCTTCGTCCCGGTCTTCTGACACACCACGTAGGCGAGTGATCCGCGGGGCAGCGCGGAGCCCTTGACCGGGTAGTTCGTGCCGGGTCCGGTCCGGGCATTGAGGGCGCTGGCCGTGACCTGCCCTGGATACGTGCAGCGCGGAAGGGCCGAGGTGAAGCCCGTGCTGGACGGGGTCGATACGTAGTAGTCGCTGACCCACGTCCCGTTCGACAACCGATTCCAGACCGGGCTTGTCCCGATCTTCTTCCCGCTCGCCTGGCAGACGACGGAGAGCGTGGAGCCGGACGCGTGGCTCCGGACGGTCGGGTACGAGGTACCTGGACCCTTTCGGGCGTAGAGCGAGCTCCGGCTGGTGACCTTGTACTGCCGCGCGACGGTTGCGACGGGGGCGCGGAGTGAGTCGCTGTCGATGTTGATCGTCACGCCGCCCCAGGTCTCCTTGTGGTCGCCGCGGTACTGCTTCGCACGCTGCCAGATGGGCCAGTGCCAGTTCGGCGCCGTCGGCCAGCCGCTCAGGGAGGTGCTGCCGTCCCACCGCGCGACCCAGACCGCGTCCGGCCGGGCGTACGCGGTCGAGTTGTACGTGCCGGACAGGTCGCGTAAGCCCGAGCTCTGGTGGACGTACACGCCCGCGAGGTAGCCGGCGGCGTGGAGCGTCTTGGTCCAGGCGGAGACGTACCGCCGCACCGCCCTCCGGCAGGTCGAGCTGCTGCGGTCGTAGTGCTCGACGTCCGCGTACAGCGCGCTGCCGGGCAGCAGGCCCAGTGCCTTGGCCTTCGCGATTGCGTCCTGGGCATCTGAAGTGCCGCGCGAGGTCGCGTTGGACGCGCTGAACTCGTACATGTTCGAGGCGCGTACGCAGTACGGCTGATAGCCCACGTACGTCGGCAGCAACCGCCAGCCCATCGCGGTCGCGTCGCGCACCCAGCCGGCGGTCAGGTTGGACTGCCGGCACGCCCGGTTGCGGCCCCCGAAGTAGATGTTGACCGTCTTGTACGGAGATCCCCGCCACGCGCTGAGCGCCGACTGCGGCGGAGCCGCGCAGGTATCGAAGCCGAGCCCGCTGACCCGCGTCGCCGATGAGCCGGACGGATACGTGACCGGAGTCTCGGGCTCCGCCGCCGCAGGGAGGGCCGAGCCGCCGAGCAGGAGGGCAACGGCTACCGCTCCGGTAGCCGCCGCACGGCCCGCGTGTCGCCACTCGATCATGTGGGCACCCCCCAGGGTCACTCCCAGCCTGCGCCGACTGGGCCGGATCACTAGCCTCCATATTCCCAACTGGCACATGCGTAACACACGTTTCAGGGCTTGATCTAGTGGATCGGCAAAAAGGGTGCTGGTTCAGCCTCCGCCGACGCTACCGCAGCGGGACGACCTCGAGCTCCGGGTCGTGGGCGATCGTCGGGGCGCCGTCGAGCCGGACGTCGGCTCGGTCCGCGGTTCCCTCGGCGGCGAAGTGGACGCGCTCCTGCGCGGCCCAGCGCTCCCAGTGCGGCCGGAACGTCTCACCGTCGCGCTCGATGCCGCGGCGCATCCGGACCGTCTCCGGCGCGTCCAACCAGATCAGGAACGACAGGTACGGCTCGCTGGACCGGGCACCGCTCGCGCATCCTTCGATCACCAGGGTGGGCGCCGGAGGGATATCCACCCACTCCGCGTACCGCCCGGCGATCCAGTCATAGCGCCGGTAGCGGGCGGGACGGCCGTTGGCGAGCGGCTCGAGAACCCACTCGAGCAGCCGGTGGGGGGCGTCGGCGAGCCCGTCCCACCCGGGATACAGGTCGTCCATGTGGATCACCGGCGCCAGCAGATCTGCCAGGCGCCCCGCGAGCGTCGTCTTGCCCGACCCGGCCGGGCCGTCGATCGCGACGACCCGGGTGCCGCCGGCGCGGGGAGACGTGCGCTCGATCCGGACTGCCAGCTCGGCGATGCGCATGCCGAAGTCTCTACCAGACGGCCGCACAGGCCGGTGCGGTCACCGGTGCCGGTCGTGCCAGGCCGCGAGGACTGCTGCTTCCTTCTCGCGGCTCAGGTTCGCCAGCAGCGCCGGCGGCTCCGGCCGGTTCGCGTACCAGTGCAGGACGGTGTCGCTCAGCGGGCAGATGCGCAGGCCGGCGGCAAGCGCGCTCGAGGGATCTCGGGTGAGGAAGCCGCCATACTCGGGCAGCGGCAGCCACAGGCCGAGGGAGTCCTCGCCGGCCCACGGGTCGACGCCGCTGGCCTGCAGGACCTCCTGCGGCACCCAGGTGAACTCGACGTCCGCGCTCAGCGCCTTGGCGATCTCGGCCAGGAACTGCGACCGGGTGATCGGCGGGCAGATGCCGTCGTGCGTGCCCGTCCGTTCGGCCTCGGCTACGTCGAGCACCCACTCGGCCAGGTCGCGGACGTCGATGTACTGGACGAGGTCGTCCGGCTCACCGGGTGCGAGCACTTCACCGCCAGCGGCGATCCGCAGCGGCCAGTAGCCGAAGCGGTCGTTCGGGTCGTCGGGGCCGACGATGAGGCCGGGCCGGACGATGAACGAGCGGTCGGGCAACCGGTCGCGCACGAGGTTCTCGCATACGACCTTGTTCGCGCCGTATCGCTCCGGGTCGGCGTCCAGGCTGTCGGGCGGCGCGGGATCGAGGAGGGCCGCGGTGGCCGCCTGCTGGCCCGGTGTGGCGTGGTCTGCGTAGACGCTGCACGTCGACACGAACGTCCAGTGGCCGGCGCGCTCGGCCAGCGCGTCGAGTGCGGTGCCGACGTGCCCCGGCAGGCGGGCGACATCGACCACGGCGTCGAACGCCTCGTCGCTCAGGCCGTCCATGCCGTCGGCGGCGGCGCGATCGACCGGTATGAACCGGACACCGTCCGGCGGGCCGCCGCTGGTGCCCCTGGCCGCAACTGTGACGTCGTAACCGCGGTCGCGGGCGAGTGCTGCGATCGCCTTGGACAGGTAGACGGTGCCGCCGAGCACGAGAACGCGCATATCCCGACCCTCTCCGACGGCGGCCGGGCATGCCAGCGGTTTCGCCACGGGCGGATCACTTCGAGTGTGTGGCACCCCCTAGTCTCCGGTACATGTCGCAGACTCCTGATGCCGCCGGGCCGCTCTCCGGCTACGTCGTGATCGACCTGACCAAGGCGCTGGCCGGACCGCACGCCAGCATGATGCTTGGCGATCTCGGCGCCCGCGTGATCAAGGTCGAGCCGCCCGGGCGGGGTGACGACTCCCGGGGGTGGGGGCCGCCGTTCGTCGGCCCGGACGACGAGCCCGTCTCGACCTACTTCATGTCGTGCAACCGCAACAAGGAGTCGGTGACAGCTGACCTCAAGACGCCCGAGGGCCGCGAGTTGCTGGAGCGGCTGGTGAGCAAGGCGGACGTGCTGGTCGAGAACTACCGCCCGGGTGCGCTCGATCGCTGGGACATCGGCGCCGAGTGGATGCACCAGGTCAACCCGCGGCTGGTCATCCTGTCGATCACCGGCTTCGGCCACGACGGCCCGGAAGGCGGGCGGGCCGGGTACGACCAGATCGCGCAGGGGGAGGCCGGGCTGATGTCGCTGACCGGACCGCCAGGAGAGCCGACCCGGGTCGGCGTGCCCATCGCCGATCTGCTCGCCGGCATGTACGGGGCGTACGGGGTGCTGGCCGCGCTGCTCGACCGCGAGCGGACGGGACGGGGCACGGTGGTGCGGACCTCCCTGCTGGCCGCTGTGGTGGGCGTGCATGCGTTCCAGGGCAGCCGGTGGACCGTGGCGCGCGAGGTCCCGCTCGGGCCGGGGAACCATCACCCGTCGATCGCGCCGTACGGCCTGTTCCACGCCGCCGATGCGGCGATCCAGGTTGCAGTCGGCAGCGAGAGCCAGTGGCGCGTGTTCGCGCCGGTCGTCCGTCTCGATCCGGACGACCCGCGGTTCGGCACCAACCGCGAGCGGGTCGCTCACCGGGACGAGCTCATAGCCGAGATCGACGCGGCCCTGGCCGGTGACAAGGCGGACGTGTGGCTGGCGCGGCTCGATCAAGCCGGCGTGCCAGCAGGGCGGGTGCGCCGGCTGGACGAGGTGTACGAGTGGGAGCAGACCAGGTCCCAGGGCCTCGTGATCACCGTCGACCATCCGGTGCTCGGCCGCGTGGAGCTTCCCGGGCCGCCACTGCGGTTCGGCGACCTGCCCTACGCGGGTGGGCGCGCGATGCACCGGCCACCGCCCGCGCTCGGCGAGCATGACGAGGCGGTCCGGGCCTGGCTGGACGAGTAACGCCGCTGGTCGCAGGCTTCATGTGGCGCCCGGGCCGTTCGCAGGCTAAGGTCGCGGCCCGTGAACTCGCTGCCTGACCGCGCCCTCGGCATGCCCGCGTTCGAGGGCGACGACGGTTCCCCGGACCCCAGGGTGCTCGCCGCTCTCGACGCGTACGCGAACGGTGACGGCGGCCCGGCGGACGTGCTGACCGCGCTCGCGGCCGGCCGGCTCCTGGTGCCCGTCGTCGCCGTGCTCGACGAGGCCGGCGAGGCGTCCGACGGTGCCCGGGTGGACAAGTCGTCCCACATGGCGACGGTGTCGACGACCGGTCGTGACGGCCGCCGCGGACAGCTGGCCTTCACCTCTACCGAGTCCATGCGGCGGTGGAACCCGTCTGCCCGGCCCGTGCCGGTCACCACGCGCCGCGCGGCCGAAGCCGCGTTGGCCGATAGTGCTGACGCGCTGGTGATCGACTTGGCCG
>JASLBX010000471.1 GCA_030146385.1 Jiangellaceae bacterium
AGCTGACCGTCGTCTCGCGGGCCGCCCACGACCTGCTGATACAGGAGCCGGACAACGACGTGCTCGAGTCGGCGCTCAACAAGCTGGACGACAGCGTTCTCGACGGATTCGACCAGGGCGGCCCGCGGTGGCTCGGCGATCAGGCCCGTAAGCTCCGGCAGGCGGCTCGCGACTGCAAGCGCGTCCGCATCGTGTACGCGCGGGCGTGGCATCCGGGCGTCGTCGAGCGGGTGATCGAACCGTATGAGGTCGTGCACACCCGGCGGGGCTGGGAAGTGGACGCGGCCGTCGCGGAGGAGGGCGCCGTCCGGACGTATCTCGTATCCGGCATCCGGAAGCTCGACGTCCTGGACGAGACGTTCACGCGTCCCGACGATGCCGCGGAGCTTGTCGCGGAGAACCGGCAGCTCCAGGCGGTGGACGTCGTGGTCCCCCAAGGCGCCAGGTGGGCGGTCGAGTTGTACGCCGAGTCGGCCGAGTTGCTCGCCGAGGACGAAGATTCGGTGAAGCTGCGCGCGCACCTACTCCGTCCAGTCGAACAGCGGCTCGGCCTATTGCTGATCGCCGCCGGGCCGGACGCGTTCGTGGTCTCGCCGCCGGAGCTCGTCGACGCCGCCCGCAACCTGGCGCGCGACCTGCTCGCACACCACACCTCGGAGGACGGCAGGTGGACGAGCACGGGGACAGCCTGACTCAGGCGCGGCAGGCCTACGCGGAACAGGACTGGCGCACCGCCGCGGCGCACTTCAACGCGGTCGCGGCCGGGCGACTCACTGCGGACGACCTCGCCGCGTACGCCGATTCCGTGGCGTGGCTCGGCCGCATCGACGACAACCTGCGACTCGGCGCTGCCGCGTGCGACGCCTTCGTGGCTGACTCCCGACCGGACGAGGCCGCGTGGGCCGCCCTGATGCTCGGAATCTTCCACCTGGCGCGGGGCGACGAGCCACAGGCCATGGGCTGGATCGGCCGCGCCGGGCGTCTGCTGGAGGGGATCCCGGAGTGCCCGGCGCACGGACTGCTGCTGCACATGACCGGGGTGGAGCCGAGTCTGCAGGCCGGGCAGCCCGCGGCGGCGGTGGACGCGGCCCGCCAGATGCAGGCCCTCGGCCGCCGGCTCGGCCAGCCCGAGTTGGTGCTGATGGGCCTCAACTGCGAAGGTCGCGCTTTGATCAAGTCCGGCCAACTGATCGACGGCCTGGCGTTGCTCGACGAGGCGATGGTCACCGTCCTGGACGGCCGGCTCGCCCCCTTCGTGACAGGCACCCTCTACTGCCACACCATCGCGGCCTGTCACGAGGTCGCCGATGTGCGCCGGATGGCCCGCTGGACCGACCTGGCCGAGCGGTGGCTGGCCACCCTCCCCGCGGCGATGGCGTTCGGAAGCATGTGCCGGGTGCACCGGGCCCAACTCCACCTGCTCCGCGGCGAGTGGGACGATGCCGAGCGGAAGGCACTGCAGGTGACGGGGGTCCTCGATGCCCAGCGGGTCGACTACGCCGCCGAAGGCTGGTACGTCGTTGCCGAGGCGCGCCGGTTGCGCGGCGACCCGGGGGCCACCGATGCGTACAACGAGGCGCACGCCCGCGGGCGTGACCCGCAACCGGGGCGGGCGCTGCTGCGGCTCCGGGACGGAGACGCCGTGGGCGCGGCGACGTCGGTGCGCTCGGCCGTGGCGGCGGCTGGCGTCGACCCCCTGCGCCGGGCACCGCTGTGTGCTGCGGCGGTAGAGATCGCGATCGCCGCGGGACGGGTAGATGACGCGGCAGCCGCCGAGTCCGAGCTCGCGGCGACAGCATCGACATACGCCACCTCAGGGCTGGAGGCGATGGCGGCCGCTGCGCGCGGCGCGGTGCTGCTGGCCGAGGGCCGCGCCGAGGATGCTCTCCCGGTGCTACGGGACGCCTGTCGGCGCTGGAACAAACTCGGCGCAGCGTACGATGCCGCCGGCACCTGTGTCCGGCTCGCGGAGGCCTACCGGGCGCTCGGCGACGAGGCATCCGCCGCCGCGGAGGTTGCGCGGGCGGAGGCGACGTATGAGCGGCTCGGCGCGCACTGGCCGGCGCGGGAATCGCCCGACGGGCTGACCCGGCGCGAGTGCGAGGTGCTGACGCTTGTGGCCGACGGACGCTCCAACCGCCAGATCGGCGAGGCGCTCTACATCAGCGACCGCACGGTCGCCCGGCACCTGACGAACATCTTCCACAAGATCGGTGTCACCTCCCGGACCCAGGCCGCGCGCTACGCCCACGACCACGGGATGACGGCCACCCGGTGAGGGCGATGCGGCTACGCACAACCGCGTAGATCCGCCGCCGCAGGTTGGTCAATCGCGCCGATGCCGCAGAACCCCCGGCCGACTTAGCGTCCTCGGGAGACGCGCCGAACAGCGGCGCCAACCGGAGGAGCGACGATGACGATCGACAACGAAACCCGGGTTCAGGAGGTCATGCCGGAACCGACGACCAAGGTCAGAGTCTCGGATAAGAATGTGCTCGATGTCTGGGTCCTCGGGGAGGGCACGCCGGTCGTGTTCGTCCACGGTGCAACGATCCGCGACTTGCTCTGGCCCCTCGCGAACGAGCTGACCCGAAAGGGTAGCTACCAGGTGATCTACTACGGCCGGCGCGGTCACGGCGGTGGCGGATTACCCGCCGATGCCGCCGACATTCCTGGGCAGGCCGCGGACGTCGTCACGGTCCTCGACGCGTTGGGGATCGACAAGGCGCACGTCGCCGGACATTCCTTTGGCGCTTACATTGCCCTGGACTTGGCAACACAGGCGCCCGATCGCGTTCTGTCGGCCATTCTGCTCGAGCTCGTGTTGGCGCAGACCGAGGCCGCGCAGCAGGGTCTGAAGGAACTCACCGAGGTGGCGCTTCCGCTCATTGTGGAGAAGTACACGAGCGGAGACAAGGAAGGCGCGGTCAAGACTTTCTGCGACTTCACCTCGGCCGTCCAGGGCGCGAGCGAGCTGATCGAGCCTGCCCTGCCGAAGGGTGCTCTAGAGCTCGCGGCCTCGGACATCAACACCTTCCTTCAGGTCGACCTGCCGGCCATGGGCTCATGGGTGGCTGACCCAGCGACGGTGAGCGAGATCACGACCCCTATCGCTTGGTTCGGCGGTGCCGAAAGCGAGCCCATCTTCACGGGTAGTCGTGTCCTCTTTCTGGATTTGCTGCCCAGGACCAAGGCGGTCGATATCGGCGGGGTCGGTCACTACTTCCCCATCCTCAAGCCTGCCGAGACGGCCACAGCCCTCGACGAGTGGTTGACCAGCCAGAGCTCCATCTAGTTCAGACGGCCGCCGAACGCAACGCGTCGACTGTCACCCGGATCGCAGGACGGCGGGCCGCCTCCTCGCGCCAGATGGCGTAGACGTGCCGGGTCAGAGCGGGACTGACCTCGACGATCGTTACTCCGGACGGCACGTCGCAGCGGCCGAGTCGCGGCAGCACCGCGACGCCGAGCCCCGCCGCGACGAGTGCGAGTTGGGTGGCGTATTCGTCCGCCATGTGCGCGATCTGCGGCTCGACGTCGCGCGACCGCAAGGTGTGGATCAGCCAGTCGCGGCAGATCGCGCCGGGTGACTGGCTGATCCAGGGAGCGCCCGCGATCTCGTCGAGATCGACTTTGTCCCGGTGCGCCAGCGGGTGCCCGGGCGGCAACGCGACGTCGGCCTGATCATCGACGATCGAGGCCTTGGCCAAGCCGTCCGGAATGGCGAGCGGGACGTTGAACCAGTCCTGGACGATCGCCAGGTCGTACTCGCCGCGCGCGACAAGCGGGACCGCTTCATGGGGCTCCGTCTCGCGGAGCCGGATCTGAAGCTGCGGGTGAGACTCGGCGAGCGATCGCAGCGCCGGCGGCGCGAGTCCGCGGGAGGCCGTCGGGAACGCGGCGATCGACAGCTCGCCGACCGCGGCGCCGCGGAACTCTTCCAGATCGCTCGCAGCCTTCTCGACCATCGACAGGATGCGGTCGGCATGCCGGACGAGCACCTGGGCGGCATCGGTCAGCCGGACACCCCGGCCGTGGCGCTCGAGCATCACCTGGCCGGTCTCTCGCTCCAACTTGCCGATCTGCTGTGACACGGCGGATGTGGTGACGTGTAGGACGTCCGCCGCCGCGCGGACTGATCCATGCGTGGCTACGGCGTGCAGCGCGCGGAGACGGTCGAGGTCGAGCATTTAGTAATGCTACACCAATGTGCATAGAAGTATTCGCTTGTGCTAAACGGCGGCCGCCGTGAAGCTCAAGGCATGCGTCCGCGCCACATCCTGCTCGCCGCTCTCGTGGCGGCGCTGTGGGGATTCAATTTCGTCGTCATCGATGTCGGCCTTGATGAGCTGCCGCCGCTCGCCTTCGCCGCCCTCCGTTTCACCGCTGCGGCCCTTCCGGCGGTGTTCTTCGTCCGGCGACCGGCGATTGCGTGGAAGTGGATCATTACGGTCGGCCTGTGTATCGGCGTTGGCCAGTTCGGGTTGCTGTTCGTCGGCATGCACCAGGGCATGCCGGCCGGGCTGTCCTCAGTTGTCCTGCAGACCCAGGCCGTCTTCACACTGCTGTTCGCCGGCGCGCTGCTGCGCGAGACGCCACGAGTGATCCAGGTCGCCGGCATGGCCATCGCACTTGCCGGTGTCGCGATCATCGGTCTCAACTTCGGGCAGACCAGCCCCGTCATGGCGTTCCTTCTGTGTGTCGGCGGCGCCGCGATGTGGGGGCTCGGCAACGTAGCCATGCGCAAGGCGCGGCCGAATGACGCGTTCGGCTTCATGGTGTGGATGAGCCTGGTGCCGCCGGTGCCGTTGTTCCTGCTCTCGACGATCTTCGAAGGCCCGACCGCGGCCGTGAGCGGGCTTAGCCAGATGTCGGTGGCCGGCTTCGCTGCGCTCGCCTACATCGCGTACGTCTCGACGCTGTTCGGATTCGGCGCGTGGGGCTGGCTGATGCACCGGTACGACGCCGGGCAGGTGGCGATGTACTCGCTGCTCGTCCCGCCGTTCGGGCTTACGTCCGCCGCGGTCGTCCTCGGTGAATCGATCGCGGCAGTCGACCTGTTGGCGGCCGCACTGATCGTTGGCGGCGTCGCGCTCGGCAGCGTACGAGTCCGTGCCCGCCTCACCCCCCGCGATCATGTGGGTTTGGCCAGCTATGAGCCCGCCAAACCCACATGATCAAGAGGGCTTTAGTCCACCTGACCGCCGCCGCGCATCTCGTGGTAGATGAGGTGCTTCTACCGGACACCGCCGCAGACGCGGCCGGAGTACTTGGAGAACGTCGGGTTGAAGTACGCCTCGCGGAACGCCACGCCCGGCAAATCCAGCGCGTTGTGCGCCGCGTCCCACGCGTGGTTGAAGTGCGGCGCGCCGATGAGCTCGAACGGCCGGGTGGTGCCGCGGCCCTCGGCGATGCCCTGGGTGGAGTGCCCGGCCTCGAACAGGCAGGTGCCCACACCGTGGCGGTGTCGACGGTCGGCATGCTCGGCGACGGCATCACCCACGGCAGGCCGGTCTCCTCGTACCACATGTCGCGGAACCAGTCCCGCATCGGCACGACGGCGAGATCCACCTGCGTGCCCGCGACGCCCGGCAGGAACTCCCCGTTGAACAGCTGAGCCAGCTCTCCGATGGTCATGCCGTGCTGCTGGCTGATCTCCCGCTCGCCCACGAATGAGGACTGGTCGGGGTAGTTCAGCACCGGCCCCATGGCCTGCCGGCCGGTGATCGGGTTCGGCCGGTCAAGCACGAGGAACCGCTTGCCGAGCTGAGCGGCCGCCACCATGGACCAGTACATCGTCCAGATGTACGTGTAGAAGCGAGCACCGACGTCCTGGATGTCGAAGACCACGGTGTCCAGGCCGGCCTCGTCGAACAGCTCGCCGATCCGGACGGGATCGCGGTACGCGTTGTACACCGGCAGGCCGGTCTTCTCGTCGATGAAGAAGTCCTCGCCCTGGCCCGCTTGCGACGCCCCGCGGAAGCCGTGCTCGGGCCCGAACACCGCTGCGATGTCGACCAGACCGCTGGTCAAATTCGTATCGCTCACCGCAGACCGGGCTTGATTCCGGCCCCGTCCCAGGCGCCGCCGTGTAAGGATGAAGGCATGGCAACTCACAGGCTTGAGCGGCCTCGCAGTGGCGAAGGCCGGATGATCGCCGGCGTGTGTGCTGCGCTGGGCAACCGGTTCGGTATCTCGGTGTTCCTGATCAGGGTGCTGTTCGTGATCTTCGCCATCACAGGG
This sequence comes from Jiangellaceae bacterium, assembly GCA_030146385.1. GTDB lineage: Bacteria > Actinomycetota > Actinomycetes > Jiangellales > Jiangellaceae > JASLBX01. The sequence continues at coordinate 6,244 of JASLBX010000471.1, forward strand.
GCGGCCGAGCTGCTCTACATCATCCTCTGGATCGTCATCCCCAAGGCCTGACCCCAGCACCGGGGTCGTCGTAGGGGAAGGACCAGGGGATACCCCCAGGATCGGTGGGCTCTTCCCCGATGTACGGCGGGCACACGAGCCGAGACCCTCGAAGGACTGAATCCAACAGTCCTCATCAGGGGGTCAACGCATGTCCGCACCAACCGTCGTCGAACTCGAGCGCGAACCGTCCGTACCGAAACCGCCACCGCGGCGGGGGCCGGTCGTCGCGATCGCCACCTGGAGCGCGCGCCACCGCTGGCTCGCCCTGTTCTTATGGATCGCCTTCGTGGCCGCCGCCGTCATCGGAGGCGGCGCGATCGGCGGCAACGAACTGGACGAGTCGAGCATGACGGCCGGCGCCTCCGGCCCGGCCGACAACGCGCTGCGCGACGCCGACTTCGGCGAGGTCCCGACCGAGTCCATCCTCATCCAGAGCGCGGACGGTGGGACGCTCGACATGGCCTCCGTCGAGCCGGCGGTCCGCGATCTGAGCGCCGCCGCCGGAGCAGTGTCCGGCGTCGAGTCGATCGGAGAGCCGATGCCGTCGCCCGACGGCAGTTCGCTGCTGATCGACGCGGTCCTGACCGAGGTCGAAGGTAACGGCGACGAGCAGCACGAGGCTTCCGCCGCCACCGCGGAGGATCTCCGCGTAGTCGTCGATGACGTCGCGGCACAGCACCCGGATCTGTCGATCGAGCGGGTCGGCGAGGCGTCGCTCACCGAAGCGATCGACCAGGTCGTCGCGGACGACTTCCGGCTGGCCGAGGTGATGTCGCTGCCGGTGACGCTGGCGATTCTGGCCGTCGTGTTCGGCGCGCTGATCGCGGCCGGCGTGCCGGTGCTGCTGGCGTTCTCGTCGGTCGCCGCCGCGCTCGGGCTGTCGGCGTTCGCGTCGTACCTTGTCCCGACGACGGAGCTACTGGCGTCGGTCGTCCTGCTGATCGGTATGGCCGTCGGTGTCGACTACTCGCTGTTCTACATCCGCCGGGCCCGCGAGCAGCGTGGCAAGGGAGACCCGGTCGAGCGGGCCATCGAGGTCGCCGCGGCGACGTCCGGCCGCGCTGTTGTCGTGTCCGGCCTGACGACCGTGGTGGCGATGGCGGGCATGTTCTTCGCCGGGCTCGCCGTGTTCGACTCGTTCGCCGTCGGGACGATCCTGGTCATCGCGGTGGCCGTCGTCGGGTCGCTGACCGTGCTGCCGGCCCTGCTGTCGCTGCTCGGCCGTTGGGTTGACCGGCCGCGGATCCCGCTGCTGTGGCGGCTGACCCGGCGCGAAGGCGGCTCGCGGTTCTGGCCGGCGGTGCTCCGTCCGGTGCTGCGGCGTCCCGCCGTGTCGTTCACGGTCGGCGTTGTGGCGCTTGGTGCGCTGGCGGCTCCGGCCGTCGCGATGAAGCTGTCCGAGCCTGGGCTGGACGACCTGCCCGGTTCGATCCCCGAGGTCGAGACGCTGAACCGGATCTCCGACGCCTACCCGCGCGAGGGGACGGCCCACACGGTGGCGGTTTGGGCTGAGGACGGCGGGTCGCTGGACGTCCCGGCGGTCGAGGCGGCCATCTCGGATCTGACCGCGCGTACCGAGGCCGACTCGGCGTTCGCGGCGGTGGGCGTCCCGTCCGTCGAGGTGGCCGCTGGGGGAGAGGTGGCGCAGTTCCTCGTGCCGGTGGCCGGCGGGCTGGACGAAGCGCAGCACGTTGAGTCGCTCGACTCGCTGCGTGCGCTGGTCGACACGACAGTTGGCTCAGTCGACGGGGCCGACGCCGGCGTCACCGGACCGATTGCCTGGGAGGAGGACTTCCGCGACCAGCTAGGTGAGCGGCTGCCGTACGTGATCGGCTTCGTCATGCTGCTGAGCGTGGTCGTGCTGACAGTGGCGTTCCGCTCGCTGACGGTCGCGTTGACGGCCGCCGGTCTCAACCTGCTGTCGGTAGGCGCGGCATACGGACTACTGGTGCTCGTATTCCAGAGCACGTGGGCGGAAGGTCTGCTCGGCTTCTCGTCAACCGGCGCGATCGTGACCTGGGTGCCGCTGTTCCTGTTCGTGATCTTGTTCGGCCTGTCGATGGACTACCACATCTTCGTGGTGAGCCGGATCCGCGAGGGACGGCTGGCTGGCATGCAGACCAAGCAGGCGATCGAGCACGGCATCACCGCCTCGGCCGGAGTGGTGTCGAGCGCGGCGTTTGTCATGGTGGCGGTGTTCTCGATCTTCGCCATGCTATCGATGATCGAGTTCAAGCAGATGGGGGTTGGGCTGGCGGCGGCCATTCTGATCGACGCGACGATCGTCCGGGCGGTGATCCTGCCGTCGGCGATGCGGCTGCTCGGCGAGCGCAACTGGTGGCTGCCGGGTCCGCTGCGCCGGCTTCCGTCCCTAAGCCACAGCTAACTGCCGATCTTGAGACAATCCACAGCGTACGATGCTGTGGATTGTCTCAAGATCAGTAGTCGTAGAATCCGCCGCCGTCGTCTGCCTCGCCTCCTTCGCCGACAGTGAGATCCATCTCGACTTCGACTCCAGCCGGCGTGTGGTCAGCATGGTGCAGCGACGCCGTCAGCGTGTGCTGCCCCTCCGGTGTGTCGGTGATCTCGGCGCTGTCTCCCTCGACGATCGTGAAGTCGCTCTCGTCCCCGTCCCACCAGAGATGTACGTGATGGAGACCATCGTCGATCGGCCCGAGCTCTTCGCTGGACTCGAACTCGACGGTGAACGGGACGCCGACCTCGGCGCCCTCACTCGGTGCGGTGATCGACAACGTCGTGCCGTCCTGGCCGGACGCGGTCGTCGCGACGGCCCCCTCGTCGCCTCCACACGCTGCGAGCAGCATCACTATCCCAACGGCTGCCACGATTGGCGGCCTCAGCATGGTCGTCCTCCTGTGTCGCCCCATACCCATTAGTACGGAGGACGGCGCTGAATGGATCAGCCGCGCTCGGCTGACGCTCAGTTCATAGGTCGCGCGGTGTGCGGTCGTCGTCGAACTTGCGCGTGTCCCGCGGCTCGACGAACGGTTCGACGTCGGCCGGGTGGCCACCCTCGATGGCTCGACTGCGCTGGAGTTCCGCGTCGAACTCGACGCCCAACAAGACCGCAATGTTCGAGACCCACAGCCAGATGAGGAAGATGATCACGCCGGCCATGGCCCCGTATGTTCGGTTGTAGTTGCCGAAGTTGGCGACGTAGAGGCCGAATGCTGCGGACGCCAAGATCCACAGCAGCACGGCGATCAGACTGCCGGGCGTGATCCACCGAAATCCCGGCTGTTTGACGTTGGGGGCGCCCCAGTAAAGGATCGCCAGGAGCAACCCCACGATGAGTACCAGCACCGGCCACTTGGCGA
>JASLBX010000572.1 GCA_030146385.1 Jiangellaceae bacterium
GCGGGCGCGGCGGAGGAGGAGCCCGAAGACGACGCACCGCCAGACGCAGAGGCGAACAAGGACGAAACAACCAACGACTGACGAGGGACGGGGACGAGGTACGGACGCCAGTGAGCACCAAGGACTGGATCGAGAAGGACTACTACAAGATCCTTGGCGTGCCGAAGGACGCGGATACGGCCACCATCAAGAAGGCCTACCGCAATCTGGCCCGTGACCTGCACCCTGACCGCAACTCGTCGGACAAGGCCGCAGAGACCCGGTTCAAGGAGGTCTCCGAGGCCTACTCCGTCCTGTCCAACCCGAGCAAGCGCAAGGAGTACGACGAGGCTCGCTCGCTGTTCGGCAGTGGCTTCCGGGTGCCGAGCGGCTCCGGTGGCCCGTCCGGTGGCGGTGGATTCAGCTTCGACCTCGGCGACCTGTTCGGCGGAACGGGCACCGGCACGGCTGGCACCGGCGGGCTCGGCGACGTGTTCGGCGGCCTGTTTGGCGGCAGCCGCACCCGCACGTCACAAGCCCGGCGCGGCGCGGATGTCGAGAGTGAGGTCAGCATCGCGTTCCGCGAGGCGATCGACGGCATCACGGTGCCGCTTCGGATGACAAGCGCGTCCGCGTGCACCGCCTGTGCCGGCACGGGCGCCAAGGCCGGCACGATCCCGCGGGTGTGCCCTGCCTGCAGCGGCACCGGGCACACCAGCCGCAACGCCGGTGGTTTCTCGCTCTCGGAGCCGTGCCGCGAGTGCAAGGGCCGCGGCCTGGTCGTCGACGACCCGTGCCCGGTGTGCCTTGGGTCTGGTCGAGGTACAACCAGCAAGGTGATGCAGGTACGCATCCCTGCCGGTGTGCACGACGGCCAGCGGATCCGGTTGAAGGGCAAGGGCGCGCCGGGCGAGCGTGGCGGACCACCGGGCGACCTCTACGTGACCGTCCACGTCGGATCTCACCCCGTGTTCGGCCGCAAGAACGAGCACCTGACCGTCACCGTGCCGGTCACGTACCCCGAAGCCACCCTCGGAGCCGACATCAAGGTGCCGACCCTCAACGGCAGCGCGGTCACCTTAAAGCTGCCTCCAGGCACGCCGAACGGTCGGACGTTCCGTGTACGTGGACGCGGCGCCCGGCGGCCCGACGGTACGCCGGGCGATCTGCTCGTGACCGTGGAGGTCGCCGTCCCGGCCCGGGTAGATCGCAAGGCCAAGGACGCGCTGGAGGCCCTGCGCGACGCTACCTCCGGTGACGAGGTGCGCGCCGAAATGATGCGGGCGGCACAGAAGGAGTGACGATGGACACCGAAACCCGGTTCGTCGTGACCGTCTCCGGCGCGGCCCGGATGGTGCGCGTCGACGAGCCGCTCTATGTGATTTCCGTTGCCGCCGAGATGGCCGGCATGCATCCGCAGACTCTGCGCCAGTACGACCGGCTCGGCCTGGTCAAACCCGGCCGGGCCGGCGGTGGCGGGCGGCGGTACTCGCTGCGCGACGTCGAGTTGCTGCGCGAGGTGCAGCGGCTCTCGCAGGAGGAGGGCGTGAACCTCGCCGGTATCAAGCGCATCCTCGAGCTCGAGGCCGAGGTCGAGGCGTTGCGGCGGCACGTCGCTGAGCTGTCGTGGCTGGCCGGCCACCGGCCGAGCGCCCTGTGGCCGGCGCCCCGGCGCAGTGCGCTCCCCTGATCGTCGTCGCCAGTGTCCCCTGCCGGCGTCATTCCGAGCCCCAACATCTGGCGGCATCCGGACGTCTATGAGAAGGAGAACCTGGGCGTCGACCCGGACGGCGTGATCGAGGCGGCCATGCGCGAGATTCACGACTGGCCCGGCCAGACGGTGCTCGACATCGGCTGCGGCGCGGGTTTCCACCTGCCCCGGTTCGCGGCGACCGGCGCTGCGGCCGTCATAGGCATCGAACCACATGCTCCGCTGGTGCGCCGAGGGCAGGCCCGGGTGGCCGCTGCTCCGTTGCCGGCCCGGACCAGCGTCCGCCCCGGGACCGCGCAAGCGCTACCGGTGCCCGACGCCTCGGTGGACGTGGCGCATGCCCGATGGGCCTACTTCTTCGGGCCCGGCTGCGAGCCCGGGCTGCGCGAGCTTGGCCGGGTGATGCGGCGGGGCGGCACGGCCTTTGTGATCGACAACGATGCCCGCCGCTCGACGTTCGGTCGCTGGTTCCGGCGGGCGCTGCCGTCCTATAACCCCGACGTGGTGGAGCGGTTCTGGGCCCGGCAGGGCTGGCACCGCAGGTCGCTCGACATTAGGTGGGTGCATCCGGACCGGGCGACCTTCGAGGCCGTTGTCCGGATAGAGTTCGCCCCGGATCTCGCCGACGCCATCCTCGCCGAACACTCCGGCACGACCGTCGACTACGCGGTCAACCTCCTCTGGCGCCACTTCTCCTAACCTCGTTAGGAGCTGGTGAGGAGGCCGATGCCGAGCGTGAGCGCGCCGGCGGCCAGCGACAGCGCGCCGATCCAGACCAGCCAGATGAACCGGTTCGGAGCGGTGCGCCCGGCCCCCATTGAGGAGAAGAAGAACCCGGCCGGCATCAGGATCGCGGCCAGTGGGATGCCCGAACGAGCCACCCAGGCGGCGAGCCCCTCAAGCGCCGTCGCATCCGTCAGGATCGCACCCACGAGGCCGAGAGTGATCAGCATGCCTGCGTGCCCGTGACCGGCACGGGAGAAAGACTGCTGGAACGGCGTTGCCGGCACGGCGCCCCGCGCGATTCGCGTCAGGTACCAACCGCCTGACTCGACCGTGACGATGGCGATCATCAGGATGCCCGCCAGCCGAACGGCTTCAGTACTGAGTTCAATCATGCTCGTGGCCCCTCAAGCGTCTCGTAACACTGTTATATAACAACGTTACGATAGGCTGCGTCAAGTGGGACGGAGACGAGTTCACGACGATCGGCTGCGCGAGCGGCTGCTCGACGTCGCCGGGCAGCGGCTGGTCGCGCACGGCATCGAGGGGCTGAGCCTGCGGGCGCTCGCCGCAGACGCGGCCACAACGACCACCGCGGTGTACTCCCTGTTCGGCGGCAAGCCGGCGCTGTTGGCCGCTCTGCATGCGCGCGCCTTCCAACGCCTGGGTTCACGCCAGGCCGCCGTCGGGACGAGCGACGATGCTGTGGAGGACGTCGTCCAATTGGGCCTGGCCTACCGGGTCAACGCCATATCTGATCCGCACGGCTACCACATCATGTTCGGCGGAATCGTGCGTCCCGAGCAGGTCGGCCCGAAACTGCGCGATGCTGCCTCGGACACCTTCGTGCCGCTCCTCAACGCAGTTCGACGTTGCATCCACGAGGGCCGGTTCCGCGACGATGTCCCGGCCGAATCGATCGCGACGGCGCTCTGGGCCAACGTCCACGGCCTGGTCTCGATCGAGCTAGGCGGCATCCTCCCGCCGCATGCAGGGGACCCGGCCGAGGTCTTCGAGTCGGCCGTCCGCGCCAACGTTCGCGGCTGGTTCCGCTGATCACGCAAGTCGGGTTCGAAACCCGTTCAGCTCTCGACGGTGTATGTGACAAGGCCACCTCTGCCAGCGTGTCGACCCCGACTTGCGTGATCAGCGAAGGGTTGATGTAGCTTGGCTACATATACAGCTCATCTGAAGTAGTCCTCAAAGGGGGATCGATGACCGAGCCGCTCGCGCCACCGGCCGTCCCGCCAGCCGCGGCTCAGACCGAACCTGCTGGCCGGGTGCCCGGCTGGGCGGTCTGGCTGCTTCGCGTGCTCGTGCTGATCACCGCAATTCTGGTGCTCCTCCAGCCGGTGACGGCTGGCCTGTTCGTGACCGGGGACGTTGGGATATTGGGCCTGCACTCCGCGGGCCACATCTTCATCTCACTCGCGCTGATGCTGCAGATCGTCGCGGCGATCCTGGTGTGGCGGCCGGGACGTGGACCGTCGTGGCCGATCTGGACGACGCTCGGCCTGTTCTTCATGATCGAGATTCAGGCCGGGTTCGGATTCGCGCGCATGCTGGCGCTGCACATTCCGCTCGGCGTTCTGACGTTCGGTCTCGCCGTGGCGATGCTGATCGCAGCCTGGTCGCCGAGGCTCCGCGTACGCCGCTCGCAGTCCGGGTCGCGCGGAGCCGCCGCATGAGGCGGACACTGACTCGCCGCAGGTTCCTCGGCGCGCTCGGCGCGGGCGCTGCCGCAGGACTGCTCATCCCCGGCTGCGGGACGTTGACGACGGCACGGGCGGGAGCACGGCTGTCGACCCGGCTGCCGTTGCCCGAGCGCTTCGCCGTCCCACTGCCTATCCCCGAAACGATCGCACCAGCCGGCGGTGCCATCGAGCTCGTCCAGCAGGCGGCCAGCGTCGAGATCATCCCGGGAACACGGACCGAGGTCTGGGGTTACAACGGGACGTTCCCCGGCCCAACTCTGGAGCTTCGCTCGGAACGACCCACCACCGTCCGGGTCACCAACGAGTTGCCCGTCCCGACGTCGACCCACCTGCACGGCGGCGTCACGCCGCCGGAGTTCGACGGATATCCCACCCACCTGGTCGTTCCCGAGCAGCTAGGCCAACGCTTCGAGCCTGCCGCCGGCTCGCACGCACGCCACGACGCAGCCGTCTGGCAGTTGACGACCAGTGCGTTCGAGCACGAGTACCCGGTCGACCAGCCTGCCGGAACGCTCTGGTACCACGATCACCGGATGGACTTCACCGGTCCGCAGGTCTACCGCGGGCTGGCCGGGTTCGCCATCGTCCGCGACGACGTTGACGACGCGTTGCCGCTGCCCAAGGGTGACAAGGACGTCCCGCTGCTGATCTGCGACCGGGCCTTCGAGGAGGACGGCTCATTCCGCTACCCGGCGGTCGATCCCACACTGCTCGACGAGCCCGGCGTCGAGGGCGAGTACCACCAGGGTGTCGAAGGTGACGTCATCCTGGTCAATGGGGCCCCGTGGCCCGAGCTTGAGGTTGAGGCGACCCGCTACCGGTTCCGGATCCTCAACGCCAGTAACGCTCGCCGGTACGACCTCCGCCTCGACCCGCCACCGCCGTCGGGCCCGGCGTTCGTCCGGGTCGGCAGTGACGTCGGCCTGCTCGCGTCACCGCAGGATCTGGACGGCGTCCTGCTGGCCAGCGCCGAGCGTGCCGACGTGGTGATCGACTTCGGGACGTACCCGGTCGGGACGGAGGTCGTCCTGCGGAACCAGCTCGACTCCCACGCGGCCGGCGATGTGATGCGCTTTCGGGTCGCCCGCGCTGGCACCGAGGACAGCAAGGTCCCCGCTCGGCTCGCCGACGTCGAGGTGCTGTCCCGCGATCAGGCGGTGCGTACGCGGACATTCGACTTCCGGCGCAGCGGACCAGGCGAAGGCGGCGCCATGTGGCAGGTCAACAACGCGGTATTCGACCCGAGCGAGACGCTTGCCATGCCCGAGCTCGGCACGACCGAGCTGTGGACGTTCACCAGCGACTTCCACCATCCCGTCCACGTCCACCTCGCGCACTTCCAGGTCTACCGCCGGAACGGCAAGTCCCCGGCGCCGATGGACGCAGGCTGGAAAGACACCGTCGACATCCGGCCCTATGAGGTCGTCGAGGTACTCGTGAAGTTCGACGGGTTCCGCGGCCGGTACGTTATGCACTGCCACAACCTCGAGCATGAGGACATGGCCATGATGGCCAACTTCGACATCGTCTAGCGCTCCGCCCGCTGATCATGCAAGGAAGGGCCTACTGCCGGAGGTATTCGGCCACGGCGCTGATGTCGGCCGAGCCGAAGCCCGCCTTGATGGCCGCGTCGACGACCTCCCGGTTGGCCGCGAGCTGGGTACCCGCCGCGCCGGAGTCACCGGCCAGGGACGCCGCCAACTCCAGGTCCTTGGCCACGAGGTCGAGGGCGAAGGCCACCGGCGTACCGTCCGGTTCCAGGAACGCCGCCCGCTTGTAGTGCACATACGGCGCTCCCGCGGCACTCGCGGCGATCACGTCGTACGCGGCTTCCCGGTCGATGCCGGAGCGCTCAGCAAGGACCAGCGCCTCGGAGAGCGCCACGTTAAGGGCGTGCACGATGCTGTTCACCGCGAGCTTCATGGTGGCACCAGCGCCGAGCCCGCCAAGGTGGACGACCCGCGCGGCGATCGGCTCGAAGACCGGTCGGATGCGGTCGACCGCCGCGGCATCGCCCCCGGCCATGATGGTCAGCCCACCCTGTTCTACCGTCGGCACACTGCCAGACACGGGGGTGTCGAGGAGGACGGCGCCGGCCGCACGCACCGGCTCCTCCAGAGCACGAGGCGTGGAAGGTGCCACCGTGCTGGTGTCGGCGACCACGACGCCGTCGGACAGCCCGGCGATAAGGCCGTCCGGCCCCTCGTACGCCGCCCGCACCGCCGCGTCGTCGGCGAGGGAGACGAGCACGACATCGGCGCCACTCGCCGCTTCGCGGGCATTGTCCGCGACGCTCACCCGGTCCGATGCCAGCGCCTCAGCCTTGGCTCGGGTCCGGTTGTACGCGGTCACCGAGTAGCCGGCATCGGCGATCCGCCGGACCATGGCGGCGCCCATCCGGCCAGTGCCGATGAAAGCAAGCGCCACCATCAGCGCCATCCACCATCGACGACGAGGTCCACTCCGTTCACCGAGCGGTTCTCCAGCAAGAACGCGGACGCGGAGACGACATCGGCCATCGTCGCCAACTGACGGGTGAGTGTCCCGGACCGGAAGTTCTCCAGCACCTGCGCCGGCTTGTCCGCCCAGAACGGGCTGTCGCCGACGATCCCCGGGTGGATGGAGTTGACCCGGATCGGGGCCAGCTCAACCGAGAGGGTGCGGACCATCCCGATCACGCCGCCGTTCACCGTCGACACCATGGTGGAGCCGGGGTACGGCCGGACCCGCGCCTGCCCACCGTAGATCAGGATTGAGCTCTCGTCACTCAGGCGGGAGCGCAGCGCGTGCACTACCTCGATGTAGCCGACCAGCTTCTGAGTCGCGAGGTTCACCGCCTGCGTGACGTCGTAATCCTCGACCGAGTTGGTACCGCGGTCGATCGCCGAGAGCACGAGGTAGGTAACAGGTCCCACGTCCTTCAGTGACTCGGCTATGCCGTGCGGCTCTGCCAAGTCCAGACCTATTCCACGCACCTTCCCGTCGAACGTGCCCGCGGCCTGCTCCGCACGTTCACGGTCGCGGCCGGAAAGGACTACCTCCCAGCCGGCGGCGGCATAGTGCGCGACGATCTCACGTCCCAGCCCACCCGTGCCGCCGACGACCACGACGGTTTGGTCAGTCATTCCTCATCCTTTCTGCGATCGTCCGAATGCTCGACGATCAGTCGCCGTCCGCTGCCAGACGATCGGTGAGATAGCTCCAGTCGCGGGCGAACCGGTACGAGTGCTGCGCCGGAGGCATCGGTGCCTGGGTCTCCAGCCACCGGAGCGGGCCTCCGCCGATGTTGCGGAAGCTGTGGACGCAGCCCACCCCCGCCCACGCGACATCACCGGGGCCGAGCTCGTACCGCTCGCCGTCGAAGGTCGCCTCGGCGCGGCCTTCCAGGAAGTAGTAGGTCTCCTCGAACGGGTGATCATGTTCGCCGGCCACGCCGTCCGGCTGGTACTGCACCATGAACATGGTCGCCAGCTGGGCCCCGAGGTCGGAGTCCACCATCATCTTCACCGTGATCCCGCTGTAGACCAGCAGTGCCGTGCGCATGCTGGCGGACACGGCCAGCAGGTCTTGGCTCTGCTTGGTCGGGTCCATCTGTGCAGGGGTGATGGTGCCGAAGCTGCGGGTACGGGGATCCCGTACGTCTATAGGCACGGGGTCGGCCGTCGGCAACTCGGGCACGACATGCGTGTCCCCGCCATGCCGGGCACGCGGTGCCGGGGCTTGCATCTCCGCCCACCGCACCGGCGCGGATCCGTCGTTGCGCCAGCGGTGTGGCATGCCGACCGGGACCACGCCGTAGTCTCCGGGCCCCACCCGGAAGGCACCCTCGGACGTGTCGACGACGCCCTGACCCTCGACCACGTAGAAGCTCGTCTCGAACGAGTGGACGTGCGAGGGCAGGTAGCCACCGGGGTCGAGCTCTCCGACGAAGAATCCGGTGTGTACCGCCCCGGCGTCCTCACCGACGACGCCCCACCGGCGGTAGCCCTTGGCGTCCGCGGCCCAGCCTGACGGCGGAGCGAACACCGCGTCCGCCGCCAAGCTCACGATGTGGCCGGACGTCACGCCGCCGCCCCCTCCTTGGCGCGCTCCGCCGCGTCGGCCAGGAAGTCGCGAGCCGCTTCAACCTTGTCTCGGGCGGCATCCACGTCGGCGAGAAGCTTGCCGTCCCGCTTGCGCACCGCGCCGTCCACGATGACGGTCTCGATGTTGCTGACATCCGCGCACAGCACGACAGCGGCAACCGGGTCGATGACCGGGGCCACGTTGATGCCGCGGGCGTCGATCAACACCACGTCGGCCTGCTTGCCCGGCGTGAGCGACCCGGTCTTGTCCTCAAGGCCCGCGACGTGCGCGCCATTGATCGTCGCCATCTCGAGCATCTGCCGGGCCGTGAGCATGGTCTCAGGTACCTCGGTGTTGGCCTTCCAGCATGTCTCGTTCACCTGAGCTCGCTCGGCGCCGAACGCGGCACGCATCTGGGTGAACATGTCGCCTGGCACCGTGGTGACGACATCGATGGAGAGGCTGGGCCGGAAGCCAAACTGGAACGACTTGTTGACCGGCGGCCAGCCATGCCCCATCTGCAACTCGACCTGAGCGGCAATGGAGATCGTCCCTCCCGTGTCGGCCACCCGCTGCCATTCGTGGTCGCTGAAGTAACAGCAGTGGATGTAGGTGATGTCGGGGCCGAGCAGACCGAGCCGGTCGAGTTGCTCGACCATCGCGAACCGGCCGGCCATCCGGCCCATGGCGACGTGCACCGTGATCGGGATCCCGAGCTCACGCGCCAGGTTCCACTCAGCCGTGACGACGTCGTCCTGGCAGAAGCCGGGCCCGCGGGTCGCCAAAGCCATGGTGAGCAACCCGTTGTCCCCGGAGAAGTAGGTCTCGCGGATCCGCCGGACGTCGTCGGGCGGGACGGCTTCGGAACTGTTGAACCAGTACTTGGCCAGCGACGTGTTGGCCGAGCCGTACGCGTACTGGGCGCGGATGCCCGTCTCCTTCAGAGCCGAGATCGCGGCGTCCGGGTGCTCGGGCGTGTTGTTGATATGCGACCAGTCGACGAGGGTCGTGATGCCGGCGTTCAGGCACTCCAGCGCACCGGCGAGGTTGCTCGCGTAGACGTCCTCCGCGCGGTAAAGCGGTGCGAACGTGTCGAGCACCTCCACGAAGTAGTCGTCCAGGGTGGCGTTGGGAGCGCAGCTGCGGATCGCCGTCTCCCAGGTGTGCCGGTGGGTGTCAATGAAGCCAGGAATGACGATCTTCCCGCTCGCGTCGATCACTTCGGCGTCGGCTTCGATGGACGGCTGCACGGCGGCGATCTGGTCGCCTTCAATGAGGACGTCGGCCTGGTCGAGGTCGCCGATTTCCGGGTCCATGCTGAGTACGCGGCCACCGCGAATGAGTTTGCGGTCGCTCATCCTTACCTCCTTGTAAGACGCGCTCGTATCTGCGGTTTTTCAGTAGTCGGTCACCGATTTGATCGCAGCGATCACCTTCTCGGTGGTCGGCATCACGATGTCTTCGAGGGAGTCGGCGAAGGGCAGCGGGACGTTCTCCGCGGCCACCCGACGGATCGGCGCATCGAGCAGTTCGAATCCCTCGTCGGCGACCAGGGACGCCACCGTCGCGCCCCAGCCGCCCTGGTACGGGTTCTCCTCGACGATCACCAGGCGCGACGTACGGCCGAGCGATTGGAGCACGGTCGCGGCGTCGAGCGGGATGAGGCAGCGCAGGTCGATGACCTCGACGGAGACACCGGTACCCGCGAGTTGCTCGGCCGCTTCCCGAGCCAGCGGGACGGTCGAGGCCAGAGCGACGACGGTGACGTCCGTCCCCTCCCTGACCACGTTCGCTTCGCCGAGTTCGACGACGTGATCCGGCGGCGCCGGCGCGCCCTTGGACGCGAAGAGCCCCTTGTGCTCGAACACCAGCACCGGGTCGTCGCTGCGGACGGCCGCCGCCATCAACCCGACGACGTCGGCGGGTGTCGACGGTGCCGCGATCTTCAAACCCGGGACGGTCAGCGCCCAGTTCTCCACGGCCTGCGAGTGCTGAGCCCCGAAACCGAGCCCGCCGCCGTTGGCCGTCCGGATGACCAGTGGGACGGTCACCTGGCCGCCCGTCATGTAGCGGACCTTCGGTATCTCGTTGGCGACGTAGTCCCAGCAGCACGCCAGGAAGTCCGAGAACATGACCTCGGCCACGGGCCGCAGACCGGTCATCGCGGCGCCCATCGCGGCTCCGACGATGGCCTGCTCGGAGATCGGCGTGTCCCACACCCGCTCGGAACCGAACTCCGCGTGCAGGCCGACTGTCGTCTTGAACACGCCCTCCGCAGGCCCGATGTCCTCACCGAGGCATACGACCGTCGAGTCGCGCCGCATCTCGCGGGCGATCCCTTCGGCTACAGCCTCCCGGTAGGTGATCACGTCCGCCATGCCGAACCTCCATCAGCCCAGACGTCGGTGAGCGCATCGGCCGGGTCGGCGGTAGGCGCCGCAGCAGCGGCTTCTACGGCTGCCTGGACGGTTGCGTCCGCCCGCTCGTCGACCCCTGCGATGTCAGCGTCCGGTACGCCACGGTCGGACAACTGCTTGCGCACGATATCGAGCGGATCGTGCTGGAGCCACTGCTCCAGCTCGCCCTCCGGCCGGTACTTCGCCGGATCGGTGCGGCTGTGCCCGTAGTGCCGGTAGGTC
>JASLBX010000183.1 GCA_030146385.1 Jiangellaceae bacterium
TGATGACATGGCTGCGTGCCGAGCACTGATTCATTACGTCGCTGCCGGTGGCACTCCGGCTTTAGAACCTGTGAGCAGACCGGATGCGGCGACCCGGGGTGAGCCGGACCGCCAACGGCCTGGTCGCCTTTCTCGAAAGTGCGCCGGTGGGGCTGGTGGACGGTCGAGCCCTGCCCTACCCGCAGCTGTGCCGCGCTGCGTGGGCCAGCTGGAAGCGGAATCGCCTACGCACTGGCCGCGGCGGCCGTCGACTTCGCCCGCCGCCCTTGGCAGCCGCGCTCAACGGATACCCGTTGGACGTCCCGCCCGGGCCAGGAGATCAGCAGGGACGAGATCGCCGTCGGGGGCCCTGAGAGTCCGGTCGAACAGGCTAGTGCCGCGGCAACGAAACGCTCTCCCTGGTCTGGCGGAACCCCTAACGCTTCAGCAAGTCGGGTTGCCATCGTGCGGGATGGACGACGTTCGTCCCGCTCGAACTTCTTGAGGGCGGAGGGCGAGCAGCCGACCCGGCGGGCCAGCGCATCGCGCGTCAGATCGAGCGCGAGCCGCCGACGCCGGACCCAGTAGCCGAACGAAGCCGGTGTGCCCCCCATTTGGTGTCCCTCGTGTGCCCCTCAGGGACCCCCAGCGTACCGAGCGAACTGGTGATCTGAGCACGTCACAACAACCTCAATTGGGGACGCCATGCAGCTCCATCACCACCAACGGCGCGGCGCAAGGACCTACCGGGCCGCCGCGGCCCTGCTCACCTGCCTACTCAGCCTGCTCCTGTCGCCGATCGCTCACGGCGAGCCACTCGAAGGCGACCTGCTGGAGTCGGGCACCACGGCGAGCCAATCCGACCGTGGCTGGGAGCACAGGAACGACCTCGAATTCCTCAACCAGCACGACGAGGCCGCCCAACCGCCAGCCACGCGGAGCATCGACACGCTGCGGCAAGAGCGCCACCTCAGGCTCCTCGAGGGCCAGGAAGCTCCGACCGCTGGCGAGCCGGCCGTCGAGACCAGCGCAGACGACTCAGGCCTGCCCTGGCTGCTCGGCGCAGGCGTCGTCGCCATGGTCGCCGTCGCGAGCATCGCGCTCGCGCTGGTTCGGTCCCGCCGTCCAGAAATCGTCACTGCTGCTCAGCGCGACCGCGAGGAGCTGAATGCGTAGGTCTCATTCGATGACGTGAACGAGTGTGCAACCGCGGGGGATGTGGCGCCACGGTCACTAGGCGGCCGTGGCGTCACCCCTGTCCGCTGAGATGCCCGGCTCGGCGAACGTCTGGCACTCCAGGAGGGAGAGAACTGGCAGAGTTCATGCTCCCCGCGAGTGCTGGTTGATCTTAACCGCGCTGCACGCTTGAAGATTCAATGTGGCCGCTTGCTCGGCTCCGGTTCGTCGTCCCACAGTTCGATGCTGCGGGCGTTGAGCAGTTCGCCGATGCGGGCCAGGATGTCGCCAGCGGGTTGAGGGTGGAGCCGGCGTCCGTCACGCAAGCGCACGGCAACGTAGTCCTCAACAGCCTCCTTGGGTCCTATGACGGCCTGGTACGGCACAAACCTTGACCGGCGAATCCGGGCTCCTAGGCTGCCGGAGTCCGGTCCGACAATCTCCGACCGGAGCCCAAGGTCAGCGCACCGCTGAGCAAAGGCGGCAGCATTGGGCCACTCGTCATCGGAGATCGGCAAGATGGCGACCTGCACGGGAGCCAACCACGCCGGGAACGCGCCGCCATGGTGCTCGATCAGGTGGGCGACCGCCCGCTCGACGCTCCCGATGATGCTGCGATGCACCATGACCGGACGGTGCTTAGCCCCGTCGGCGCCGATGTAGTGCAGGTCGAACTGATCGGGCTGGTGGAAATCCACCTGGACGGTCGACAGGGTCGACTCGCGCCCGAGGCCGTCGCTGACCTGGACGTCGATCTTCGGTCCGTAGAACGCCGCCTCACCCTCGGCCGGCTCATACGGGACGCCCGACTGCTTAAGGACGTCGCGGAGCATCGCGGTCGATCTCTCCCACATCCCGGCACTGTCGATGTACTTGCCACCAGGCCCCGGAAGTGAAAGCCGATAACGGGCCGGACTGATGCCAAGCGCCTCATACGCGCGCCGGATCATCTGAAGGGCGGCCTTGGCCTCCTCCGCCACCTGGTCGAGGGAGCAGAAGATGTGAGCGTCGTTGAGCTGGATGGCTCGGACGCGGTTCAGACCGCCGAGCACGCCCGACAACTCCGAGCGGTACATGCCGCCCAACTCGGCCATGCGTAATGGCAGTTCGCGGTAACTGTGCGCCCGGGACCGGTAGATCAGCGCGTGGTGCGGGCACAGGCTAGGCCGCAGCACGATCTGCTCGCCGCCGAGATCCATCGGCGGAAACATGTCGTCGCTGTAGTGCGACCAGTGCCCGGAGATCTCGTACAGTTCCTTCTTGCCCAGGATGGGCGAGAACACGTGCTGGTACCCGGCCCGGCGCTCCTCGGAGCGGATGTACTCCTCCAGGACATGCCGTACGACCGCGCCGTGGGGAAGCCAGTACGGCAGCCCAGCGCCGATCAGCGGATTGGTGTCGAACAGGTCGAGCTCGCGGCCGAGTTTCCGGTGGTCATGCATTGCAGTCTCCTTGCAGACGTGGGGCAAGTGACCGCAGGGCGAAGCCCCGGAGCACTCGCCCCGGGGCTTCGAATAAGAACAGCTGTCAGCGCGCCGGGACAATCTCCGGCGTCGTCGTCTCAATGGCGCGCTTCATGCTTCAACCGTAGCAAGGCGCACCCAAGCGCCTCATCTCGATTTCCGGCCGGGACAACCAGGAGAGTCACCCGGCTGTCGACCTGCCTGCACAAATGCATCGGGCACGAGTCGCACCACGAGCCGATGCAGTGGTGCAGTCAGGTCGACAGCCGGCGAAAGACAACGTGGGTGCCGCGCTAGGCCGGGCACATGCTCGGTCACCCAACCGGTTTCCACACAGTCACCAACGTCGCGCTACCCGTTCAACGAGCAC
>JASLBX010000478.1 GCA_030146385.1 Jiangellaceae bacterium
TGACCGCGGCCCTGGCCGGCTCGACACCTGGGTGCTCTTCTGGGGTGGTCAGTTCACCGTCCACCCACTGCTCGAGACCGTAGTGACCGTAGATCATGAGGTTCGGGACGTCCGCGAACCCGCGGCCAAGGCCTAGGACGTCCTCTACCGGACGACCTGTGACCACGGCGATGCGAAAGCCCGCGGCCGCCAACCCGGCTAGCGCATCGGCTGCACCAGGGTGTGCGACCGCGTCCTCGGGGCGGGACACGATGGGCGCGAGCGTCCCGTCGAAGTCAAGGGCGATAAGCGTCCGTCCGGGATCGGCCACCGCTGCCGCCAGCGCAGAACGGGCCTGCGGCGTCGACGGCGTCGGCAATTCGCTCATCAGCTCTCGCCCATCGCCTCGGCGTAGTCGTCCATCAAGATCACAACCAGCCGATCCTGGGCCAGTCCTCCCTCGGTGGGAGCGGTGCGGGTGATCTCAGGGAACTGCGCCCGAAGCGCCTCGGCGGATTCTTCCAGCCCGGACGGGTAATAGACCGTTGTGGCCTCGATCTCACGGCTGGTGCTGTCGATGGCGGGAACGTCCCATCCGCCGTCCTGGAACCTCTCCTGGGCTCGAGCGGCCAGGCCCCCGATCGACGTCCCGTTCAAGATACCGACTGGGATGCGCAACTCGGGTGGAGCAGTCACTGGATCGCTCGGCGGCTCGGCCTCATCGGTGGGTGTCTCCGGCTCGGGCTCGTCGCTGGTGTCCTCACCGGTGTGTTCGCCGCTCTCATCGTCGGCCCCGTCACCATCGTCGCCGGCCGCGGCACCATCGTCCGGCAGGTCGCCATCCTCGGCAGCTAGATCGTCGTCCGTCCGGTTCGGATCGATGTCGCTGCCGAAGGCCCAGAACAGGGCCAGCACGACCGCGACCGTCCCGACCAGCGCCAGCAGCGATGGCCAGGCCCGATTGAATCGCGAACCTTCAGTCACAGCGTCAGGAGGGTACGCCACCGGTCGCCGGTCTGGCACGCCCGGACAGCCGCTGGGCGGTTCGCGCGCCGTGCCGGGCCGACCGAAGCCGGCGCAGTCGCTTGACGAGCATCGGATCGTGCGCAAGTGCCGCCGGGCGGTCGATCAGCGCGTTGAGCACCTGGTAGTAGCGAGTGGCGGGCAGGCCGAACTCGGTGCGGATGGCCTGCTCCTTAGCGCCCGCGTACTTCCACCACTGCCGCTCGAAGTTCAAAATTGCGCGATCACGCTGGCTCAAGTCATCATGATCAAAAGGCTGAGCAGCAGGGGCATCCATGGAGCCATGCTATGAGAGGGGTTGATTCGCGCTGCGCACGACAGGCCGAGTAGATAGCACACCGTGGCCGGCGGATGAGACCATGGACGTGCCTTCGTCACCGGTCAACGTTGGCTAGCGTGGCGGAGACGAGGAGGACAAGCAGGTGCAAACCGGCACGAGCAACTTCATCGTTGTCGCCAACCGGCTTCCGGTTGATCGGGTGACCGACCCGGACGGGACGGTTCGCTGGCGCAGGAGCCCGGGCGGTCTCGTTACCGCGCTGGCCCCCGTCATGCGCGCGTACGAGGGCGCGTGGGTCGGGTGGACGGGCAGTGCCGACGACGCCCCGGCTCCGTTCTCGTCGGAGGACATGGATCTCGTTCCCGTCCCGCTGTCCGGGCCGGACATCCGTCGGTACTACGAAGGCTTCTCCAACGCGACGCTGTGGCCGCTGTACCACGACGTCATCGTCCCGGCCGAGTACCACCGCGAGTGGTGGGACGCGTACGTTCGCGTCAACAGGCGGTTCGCCGAGGCCACCGCCGAGATTGCCGATGACGCCGCCACTGTGTTCGTCCAGGACTATCAACTCCAGCTCGTCCCGCGGATGCTGCGCGAGATGCGGCCTGATTTGAAGATCGGCTTTTTCCTGCACATCCCGTTTCCTCCGATGGAGCTGTTCGCTCAGCTGCCGTGGCGGCGGCAGATCCTCGAAGGGCTCCTCGGTGCCGACCTCGTCGGTTTCCAGCGGGCGGGCGCGGCCGACAACTTCGTCGCGCTGTGTACCCGGTTCGCCGACGCGACAGCTCCTGACGACCGGGTGGTGCAGCACGAGGGACGCAAGATACTGGCACGTGCCTTCCCGATCTCGATCGAGGTCACGGAGGTCGAGCAACTTGCCGGCGACCCCGCCGTGCTGGCGCGTAGCGCGACGGTCTGGGAAGAGATCGGCTCGCCCGAGCACGTGCTGCTGGGCGTCGATCGACTGGACTACACCAAGGGCATCCGGCACCGGCTGCAGGCATGGGGCGAGTTGCTCGCCGATGGCGAGGTCACCCCGGATGAGGCGGTCTTCGTCCAGGTGGCCACGCCGAGCCGCGAGCGCGTCGAGGCGTACCAGATCCTGCGCGACGAGATCGAACTACAGGTCGGGCGGATGAACGGTGACTACGGCCGGATCGGTGTGCCCGCCGTCCACTATCTCCACTCTTCGTACGAGCGCGCCGAACTCGTCGCCCTGCTCCGCGCCGCGGACGTCATGGTCGTCACGCCACTGCGGGACGGCATGAATCTGGTGGCCAAGGAGTATGTGATGGCCCGAACCGACCTGCGCGGAGCTCTGGTGCTGTCCGAGTTCGCGGGCGCGGCCGACGAGCTGGAAGGCGCGTTCCTGGTCAACCCGCACGACATCGACGGGCTCAAGCGGACGATGCTCGTGGCGATGCGGATCGACCCCGCCGAGGCGGAGGACCGGATGCGCCGGCTCCGCGAGCACGTCGCCACGCACGACGTCAACCGGTGGGCACGGGAGTTCCTGGAGACGCTGCGAGCCGCCTAGCGGCGGTCGAAGTCCTCCCCGGTGAAGGCCATCCACGCCTGGGTGTCGGCCACGTCGGCGGTGTCCTGCACGGCTGCACGATCGGCAGCCAGCTCGGCTCGCTGGAGTTCAGTCGTCGCAAGCGCGACAAGGTCACGCAGGCCCGCGGCACCGAAGCGGTCACGGATGTTGCGTACTGCGTCGGCAACCATGCGATCGACATCGGGGTTGGAGTCCATGCATCTCTCCTCAGTCGTCTCGTGTCCGGTTCTAGTACATCTGACCCGCGACGGGCGCCCGGGGTTGGCCAGCGTTTCCGGTTCGTGACCAAGTCGCGACCCACGTGTGCCGGACGATGGCCGACGGTAACTTTAAGTTAGCTAGAAGTTTGAGGGCAGAGAGTTCGTAGGAGCACTGTGGGACTTTTGACGATCGGCGAGCTCGCAGACCGCAGCGGCGCCGCACCGTCCGCTCTGCGGTTCTACGAGTCGAAAGGCCTGCTCACGTCCGAAAGAACGAGCGGCGGGCACCGGGCCTACGAGCGGGCGGCACTCCGGCGGGTGGCATTCATCCGTGCAGCGCAGCGAGTAGGGCTGAGCCTGAGCGAGATTCGCGCGGCGCTGGAGATGCTGCCCAGCAAGCGGACGCCGACAGCGAGCGACTGGGCGCAGCTCTCGGCGCGCTGGCGCTCCATGCTCGACCAGCGCATTGCCGAGCTCCAGCGACTGCGCGACGAGTTGGACAACTGCATTGGCTGCGGCTGCCTGTCACTGACCAAGTGCAAGCTCTACAACCCGGGCGATCGAGCCGCGACGCTGGGATCCGGCCCGCGGTACCTGTGGGGCGACCGTCGCCCGGCACCGACCGGCGAGTCGGGCTGACCCTCCCGGAGGCGACTGCCTACGATCTGCATGGGCGGTCTCACTGCATGGGCCCCACGGAGGTGGGTAGTGACAATGCGCCGTCCCATGCATAAGGATGGATCAGTGGCTGGGGTGAAGTACATGTTCGGGGGGCGTGAGCGCATGCGCCGGATTGGCGCCAGGTGACACTTCGTGCTGCCGCGACGGTTCGCTCTGATCCGCCACATCGACTACACCGGAGTTTCCGGTATCGGCGTGGTGGCCTACGGCGTCACATTCGCTGACGGCCAGGTCATCCTTCGCTGGTGCTCGACCTATCCCGCGACCAGCATGTGGAACTCCATGGAGGACATGCTGGCCGTGCACGGCCATGGCGAGGCCACGAGCGTGGAGTGGATCGACGCTCCGTACGGCGATCTGGAGGTGTTCCCGCCGCAAAGTACCAGACAGCGAGGGCGGCGACGGGCGGCCCGCGCTGCAGCCCATGGCGCTGCGTCCGACGACGACGCGGACGGCACCACCCCGGTTGAGCAGGCTGCTCGACCGGCGGCTCACGAAGAGTCCCCCGCTCCGACTTCAGCGAGGGACGATGCAGCCTCCGGCGCTGTGCCGGGCGAGTCGCCGGAAACCACCTCCGAACCCTTGCCTCGCCGCCGGCCGGCCGGACCAGATGTCGCAACGGGTCCAGCTGATCCGCGTACCGCTGGCGAGTACACCGGCAGCCGGGTAACCCTCGAGGAGGGCGAGCGCGCCTCTACGGAGCAAGCCCCCAGGAGCGCCGAAGCCGACGATGCCACGAGCCCGCGACGCGACCGTCCGGCCCTCAGATCCGTCCGCCCCGAGCGGGAGGCCTCGGGGTCG
>JASLBX010000502.1 GCA_030146385.1 Jiangellaceae bacterium
GCCAGCTTGTCAGCGTCGTTGGGCACGATCGCGAGCCCGGTCACCAGGCTCCAGAACGGTGCCAGCAGATACGGGTCCCGGCAGTCCGATGACGATTGCAGCGATGCGCGGCACGGATGCACGATATCTGTGCGCGTGTAGGCCGCGTCTCAGGTAATGAGCATTGCTGTCATATACTGCTGTCGCGCTGTAGGCTCGGCGCGTGAGTGCTTCGCGTCTCGGCTTCGTCTACGGCGTCGCCGCCTACAGCCTGTGGGGCCTGTTCCCGCTGTACTGGGGGCTGATCGAGGCAGCCGGTTCGGTCGAGGTACTCGCGCACCGCATCGTCTGGTCGCTGGCGGTCGTCGCGGTATTGCTCGCGGTGGGGAACACGTGGTGGCGAGTCCGGAGGCTGTCACGGCGCTCAGTGGCCCTGCTCGGCCTCGCCGCGGTGATCATCACGTTCAACTGGGGGACGTACATTTGGGGCGTCGTCAACGGTCACGTGATCGAGACGTCGCTCGGCTACTTCATCAATCCACTGGTCACGGTGGTGATGGGCGTCGTCTTCCTGCGGGAGCGGCTGCGTCCCGTCCAGTGGGCCGCGGTCGGGCTCGCAGCCATCGCTGTCCTGATCCTGACCATCGACTATGGGCGCCCGCCGTGGATCGCGCTCGTCCTCGCATTCTCGTTTGGGACGTACGGACTGATCAAGAAGAAGGTCAACGTCGGTGCGGTGGAGAGCCTGGGCGCCGAGACGGGGATCCTGCTCGTACCAGCGGCGGCGTTCCTGATCGCTCTCGAGTTGAACGGGACGGGGGCCTTCACCCATGCCGGCCTCCGGACGGATCTGCTCCTTGTCGGCGCCGGCGTGATCACTGCCGTCCCGCTCCTGTTCTTCGGCGCAGCTGCGATCAGGGTTCCGCTGACGACGCTGGGACTGCTCCAGTACCTGGCTCCGATCATCCAATTCGCACTGGGTGTCATCGTCTTCCGGGAGGCCGTCCCTCCGGTGCGGCTCATCGGCTTTGCGCTGGTCTGGACGGCATTGGCGGTCCTTACGACCGAGACGCTCGTCCATCGCCGGCGCTTGCGCGTGCTGACCACCGCGCCAGCTACCCCTGTGCCTGCTGCCGCCGAAAGGTGAGGTGCAGGCGTCTGGCGGAGGCAACCGGACGTGCATCCGAGATGATCACAATCCGCTAGCGCTAGCGCTAGCGGTTACATGCCTGCGATCCACGTCCGCAACGTCCCCGAATCGATAGTCATCGCGCTCCGCGAGCGGGCCCGGAGGCATGGCCACTCCATGCAGGAGGAGATTCGCGAGATCTTGGCTGCCGCCGCGAGCGAGCGGCCGTCCGGGCAGGCGGCTCCGCCGTTGAATCTCGTGACGGCAAACACGAGCAGTACTACATCGTGGCGGCGTGAGGACATCTACGGCGATGACGGTCGCTGATCGCGTAGTGCTCGACACCAACGTCCTGATCGCTGCCACCGATCAAGGGCGGCCAGAGCACGCCCGAGCGCTTTCCGCTCTGATCGACTGGCCGGCAGCCGGTACCGCGCTTTACTCAACGGGTCAGGTATTACGCGAGTACTTGTCCGTCGCGACGCTCGGGCGGCGGCAAACGGCCTCGGACTAGCCCAGTCGGACGCAGTGTCGAATGTCCGGATGCTCGGCGAGCGAATTAGCCTTCTAGCAGAGACCGAGAAGGTCCATGAGCGACTCCTAGCCCTGCTGGACAGTACGCCCTGCACTGGCAGGCAAGTTCATGATGCGAACGTTGTGGCGACGATGCTTGTACATGGCATCGAGACGATCGTCACGATCAACACAGCCGACTTCGCCCGGTACTCGGAGCACATCAGGGTCGTCCCACTGTGACCACTCACCCTGCCGCATTGAGCGCGTCTCAGGCGGCACGGTTGACGGCCTGATCACAAACGGCTTCGAGCGCCCGACGTGCGGGGATGTCCGGCACCGGAGCCAGAACGGAGCGAGCCTCGTCGGCCCATCGACGGACCTCGTCCTTGGCCTTCTCCATGGCTGGATGGGCTCGCAACAGCGCAAGCGCTTCGGCGTGGTCGCCGTCGTCGGTGATGGGGCCGGACAACAGGGTCTGCAACCGCTCGTCGGCAGGGTTCGTGGACTGGCGGACGTACAGCATCGGCAACGTGGCCACGCCCTCGCGCAGGTCGGTTCCTGGCGTCTTGCCCGACACGATCGATTCGCTGGTGATATCGAGCAGGTCGTCGGCGAGCTGGAAGACCATGCCGATCCGCTCGCCGTACCGGGCCAGCACCTCCACGACTTCGGACGGCGCGCCGGAGTGCAACGCGCCGAGCCGGGCCGACGTGGCGATCAACGAAGCCGTCTTGTCCGACAGCACTGACAGGTAGTGTGCGACGGGATCCTCGCCTGGCCGCGGCCCTATCGTTTCCCTGAGTTGCCCCTGTACGAGCCGCTCGAACGTGCGGGCCTGGATCCGTACCGACTCGGTGCCCAGGTCGGCGGCGATCTGCGAGGCGCGCGCGAACAGAAAGTCGCCGGTCAGGATGGCAACGCTGTTGCCCCACCGGGCGTTCGCGCTGGGAGCGCCGCGCCGGACCAGCGCTTCGTCCATCACGTCATCGTGGTACAGCGTCGCGACATGGGTGAGCTCGACAACAACAGCCGACCGGACGACGCCGGGGGCGTCCGGATCACCGAACTGGCCGGCCACGAGCGCGAGCATCGGACGGAACCGCTTGCCTCCGGCGGCGACGAGGTGGCGGAGGGCGGGGCCGACGAGCTCGTCGTCGGACTTGACCGCCTCAGTCAGGCGCGTCTCGACCTCTTCAAGCCCGGCCAGAACGGCGGCTTCGAAGGCAGGGTCAACCGCTGGCAGACCCAGGCCGGCCGGTCTCACGTCGGCTGCCTCCTCGATCGGCTTCGGTCGACGCGGAGCACCACGCCCTACCTGCTCGTCCCCTCGCAGGATACCCGCCGGACTCGGCACGCCTCCGGCTCGGGGGCCGCCGCTCCAGCAGCGCGTTAGCGGACGAACACCGCCGCCTGCTCCGCGAGATCGAGCAGAGGTCCGGGCAGGATGCCCAGCACGACAGTCAGGGCGACCGCCACGGCGATGCCGATCGTCGACCACGCGCTGGGGATCGCCACGGTTGGCCCGTCGCCGGCCGGTTCGGAGAAGAACATAAGCACGATCACCCGAACGTAGAAGAACACCGCGATCGCGCTCGCCACCAGCGCGACGATCACCAGCGGCAGCGCGCCACCCTCGATCGCCGCAGCGAAGACCGCCAGCTTGCCGACGAATCCGCTCGTCAGCGGAATGCCGGCCAGGGCCAGCAGGAACACTGCAAATGTCCCCGCGACGATCGGGGACCGCTTGCCCAAGCCGGCCCACTTCGACAGGTGGGTCGCCTCGCCGCCGGCGTCACGTACGAGAGTGATCACCGCGAAGGCGCCGAGCGTCGCGAACGCGTACGTAGCGAGGTAGAACAGCACGCTGGCGGTGCCCGCCCGGTCGGCCACGACGACGCCGGTCAGGATGAACCCGGCGTGCGCGATTGACGAGTACGCCAGCATCCGCTTGACGTCCGTCTGGGTCAGGGCGAGCACCACGCCGAGCAGCATGGTGATGATCGCGATCGCCCAGAACAGCGGCTGCCAGTCGGTCCGCAGACCGCCGAACGCGACGTAGAAGATCCGCAACAGGGCGCCGAACGCGGCCAGCTTGGTCGCCGCGGCCATGAATCCGGTCACCGGGGTGGGCGCGCCTTGGTAGACGTCCGGCGTCCAGGCGTGGAACGGCGCCGCACCGATCTTGAACAGCAGGCCCACTGCGATCAGCGCGACACCGGCCAGCAGCAGGCCTTCCTGGCCCACGCGCGCAGCTAGCGCCGCATCGATGTCCGCGAACCGTACCGAGCCGGAATAGCCGTAGATCAGCGCCGCGCCAAACAGGAAGAACGCCGACGCGTACGCGCCCAGCAGGAAGTACTTGAGCGCGGCCTCCTGCGACAGCAACCGGCGCCTCCGGGCCATGGCGCACAGGATGTACAGCGGCAGCGACAGCACCTCGAGCGCGACGAACAGCATCAACAGGTCGTTCGCCGCGGGGAAGAGCATCATGCCGCCGGTCGCAAACAGGACGAGCGGATACACCTCGGTTTGCAGGACGCCCGCCCTGACCAGAGTCAGTTCGGCCCTGCTGCCGGGCAGGGCGGCCGCCGACGGCGCGAACGAGTCACCGGCAGGGTCCAACTGGCGCTCGGCGAAGAACATCAGGCCCACGATCGCGCTTACGCAGATCGTTCCCTGCAGGAAGAGTGCGGGCCCGTCGACGGCCAGCGAGCCCTGAGCGGCTACCAGCCCGGTTCCCGCCTGAGTGATCACAGCTGCGAGCGCGCCGACAAGGGCGGCCAGCGACACCAGGAGCTGCACCAGGCGGCGGGCGTTACGCGGGACGAATGCCTCGACGAGCACACCGATCACCGCGGCCGCGAGCACAATGATGATCGGGAGCAGCGCGAGGTACTCCATGGACGGCGCGGTCACGAGAGGGTCCTTTC
>JASLBX010000512.1 GCA_030146385.1 Jiangellaceae bacterium
GCGATCTTGTCGCTGTTGAAGTAGGCGTAGCCGTTGGTGGTCAGAGCGGCGATCAGCGCGATCCACAACCCCGTCGTCCCGAACAGACCGCCGATGAACAGGATGAACGCGGACATCAGGCCGAGCAGGGCCGCGGTCTTCAGGCCGTTGTGGTGCACGTAGCCATCAACGTCCGAAGGCGGATCACTCGTTCCCTAGGATCTGTGTGATGAATGCCCACTCGCTTGCAGTGACCGGCGCCACCGGGCGGCTCGGCGGACGTGTGGCCCGCCGGCTCGCGGACCGTGGCGTCGCCCAACGGCTCATCGTCCGAGACCCGTCACGCGCGCCATCGCTGGACGGTGCCGCGGTCGTCCAGGCGAGTTACGCCGACGCAGACGCCGCGCGTCGCGCGCTGGACGGTGTGTCGATGCTGTTCATGGTCTCGGGCGCGGAGGCGGTGGACCGCGTCGACCAGCACCGGACATTCATCGACGCCGCGGCCGCGGCGGGTGTCGAACACATCGTGTACACGTCGTTTTTCGGCGCCGCGCCGGACGCGACGTTCACGCTGGCCCGCGACCACTACGCCACTGAAGAGCACATCAAGTCGAGCGGGCTGCGCTGGACGTTCCTGCGCGACAACCTCTACCTCGACTTCATCCCGCTGTTCGGCGGCCCGGACGGCGTCCTCCGCGGGCCGGCGGGCGACGGAAAGGTGGCTGCAGTGGCGCTGGACGACATCGCCGATGTGGCGGTCGCCGTGCTGACCGCACCGGCCGAGCATGCAGCACGGACGTACGACCTGACCGGCCCCGCTGCCTTCACCCTGGCCGAGGCTGCCGAGACGATTTCCGCGGTGAGCGGTCGTCCCGTCACCTACCACGCGGAGTCGGTCGAGGAGGCGTACGCGTCGCGCGCTTCGTACGGGGCGCCGGACTGGCAGGTCGACGCGTGGGTCAGCACGTACACCGCCATTGCCGCCGGTGAGCTTGAGGGCGTCACCGACAACGTGGCTCGGCTCACCGGCCATCACCCGGTGTCCCTGGCCGACCTCCTACGACGCTGATCATGCAAAAGTGGTACGACACGCCGTAGGGCCTCCATGGTGTAGCCCAATCTGGGCAAAACGGCGTGTCGTACCACTTTGCATGATCAGCGCAGTGGGGCAAGCAGCAGTGAACTGGCCTCGGCCAGGCCGAGGACGAGCTGCGGCAGTACCGACAGGACCAGGCCGGCGGCCATGGCGAGCCCGATGGCCATACCCGAGGTAGTGGACATGTCATACGTCGGTGCGACCCGGCGATCGGGGACGGACGAGAACAGCATGACCGTCCACCGGAGGTAGTAGACCAGTCCGATCACCGTGTTAACCGCGACAGCGATGGCCAGCCAGCCCGCACCGCCCGACACCGCGGAATCGACGATGATGACCTTCGCCCACAGCCCCGCCACGCCGGGCGGCAACCCGGCCAGCGCCAGTAGCCCGAACCCCAACACGACGGCGCTGACCGGCTCGGTGTGCACGAGCCCGCGGTACTCCTCGAGCGTGGACGCAGGGCTGTGCCGCGACACCACGGCCACCACGCCAAACGCGGCCAGGTTGAGGGCCGCATAGATGGCGAGGTAAGCCACGGTTGCCGACATCGCCTCTCCGAGCTGGCCTCCGGTGGTGCCCGCCGACGCGACGCCGAGCGGTACCAGCAGGTAGCCGGCATGAGCAACTGAGGACCAGGCAAGCAACCGGATGGCGGTTCGCTGGCGCAGCGCGGCCACGTTGCCGATCGTCATCGTGAGCACGGCCACCACACCGACGGCAGGGCCCCATAGGTCGGCATAGCCCGGGAAGCCGTGGCTGAGCACGATTACCAGGCCGACCAGCCCGGCTGCCTTGGACACCACGGCCAGGTACGCGGCCACCACCACGGGAGACCCCGAATAGGTGTCCGGCACCCAGAAGTGGAACGGCACCGCGCCGATCTTGAAGGCCAGCCCGACCAGAGTCAGCAACACGCCGGCGCCGGCCATCGACGTCCGGGCGGCTGGGTCACCGAGCGCCAAAGCGATCTGGTTCAGGTGCAGCGCACCGGTCGCCCCGTAGACCAGCGAGACGCCGTAGACCATGACGGCCACCGACACGACCGAGACGACGAAGAAGGTCAGTGAGGCTTCGGCGTCCCGGCGGTCCCGGCGGCGGAGGCCGACCAGCGCAAAGGCGGGCAACGACACGACCTCCAACGCCACGATGATCGTCGCCAGGTCACGCCCGGCAGCGAGCACCAGAGCGCCGGTGGCCGAGGCCAGCACGAGGAAGCCGGTCTCGCCGGCCGGCATTCGGGCCTCCGCGGCGCTCATGTCGGCCTGTGCGAGCAAGA
This sequence comes from Jiangellaceae bacterium, assembly GCA_030146385.1. Classification (GTDB taxonomy): domain Bacteria; phylum Actinomycetota; class Actinomycetes; order Jiangellales; family Jiangellaceae; genus JASLBX01. Next base: position 2,355 of record JASLBX010000512.1, read on the forward strand.
GCACGACGAGCGTCCCAACCAGCACGATGGCCTGGAACGCCAGGGTGACCTGGTTGACGACGTACGAACAGGACGCGAACCCGACCTCGCCGGCGCCGACGCAGAAGGTCGCCCGCGGGTCGCCCCAGAGCAGCCCCACGAAGACCAGCGCGAGCACCACACCCGCGACGCCGACGCCGGTCAGTAACGCCGGAGCCCGCTGCGCAGGCAGCCACAGGTCGGCGAGGAGCACGACCAGTGCGGTCACCGCCACCACGAGGGCCGGTGCGACGGCAAGCCAGTCGACCGTCTGCGCTAACCAGTTCACCCGCCCACCGCCTGCATCACGGGATCGACCAGGGTGAGCACCAAGCCGGGCCACAGACCGAGCAGAACGGTCAGGGCGATCAGCGGCGCCCAGGAGGCGACCTCATGCCGGGTGACGTCGACGGCGGCGGGCAGGCGCGGCCCGATCGAGTCCTCGCCCTGGCAGACCCGCCGCACCGTGACCAGGAGGTAGAGCGCGGTCAGGACAGCGCCGATGACCGCGATCGTCAGCAGGACGAGGAAGTACGGGCGATCCAGGACGTTGGACGGGCGGAACGCTCCCACGAGCGCCAGCAACTCGCCCCAGAACCCGGCCAACCCAGGCAGGCCGAGCGATGCGATGGCGGCGAACGTCACAAGCGCGCCGAGCCGGGGCAAGCGGACGTACATGCCGCCGCCGAGCGCGTCGAACTCGCTGGTGCCGTGCCGGTCTTTCACCGCGCCGGCGAGGAAGAAGAGCAACCCGGTGATCAGCCCGTGCGCGAGCCCAGCGAACACCGAACCGTTCAGACCCGCCGGCGTCATGGTCGCAACGCCGAGGACAACGAATCCCATGTGGCCGACGCTGGAGTAGGCGACGAGCCGTTTGAGGTCTCGCTGGGCGAGGCAGGCCAGTGCGCCGTACACGATGCCGACCACGGCGAGGCCGCCCAGCACCGGCGCGATCTGCCGGACGCCGTCCGGGACGGCCGGCACCGCGATCCGGACGAGTCCGTACGAGCCCATCTTCAGCAGCACGCCGGCCAGCAACACCGAGCCGACCGTGGGCGCCTTGGCGTGAGCGTCCGGAAGCCAGGTATGCAACGGCCATACCGGCACTTTGACCGCGAGCCCGCCGACGATCGCGATCGCTGCCAGCAGCTGGACATTGGCTGACAGGCCGTCCCCGCCGCGTCGGGCCAGCTCCAGCATGTCGAACGTCCCCGCCTGTGCACCCACGTACAGGAAGCCCACCAGCATGATCGCCGAGCCGAGCAGGGTGTACAGGATGAACGTGTTGGCCGCGGCCACGCGGCCCGGCTGGTCCTTGGGCTCGCCCCACCATGCGATGACGAACCACATCGGAATCAGCACGACCTCGAAGAAGAGGAAGAACAGCAGCAGGTCCAGCGCCAGGAAGGTGCCGATCATGCCAACTTCGAGGAGCAGGACCAGCGCGACGAACGCCCGTAGACGGCCGCCGTCCGGGTGGATCCGCACCGTGTAGAGCAGGCAGCAGAACACCAGCAGAGCGGTCATGACGACGAACGGCAGCGACAAGCCGTCCACGCCCAGACGCCAGCTGAGGCCCAATGTGGGCGCCCACTCGACGTCCGCGAGCAACTGCACGCCGCCGGCGGCGGCCCGGTCGAAGACGGCGACCACAGCGATGACGACGACCAGCGTGAGCGCCGAGGCGACCAGCCCGACGGTCGGGGCGAACCGGCGGCCGGTCGCCGTGGGCATGCCGGCCAGGGCAAGGCAGCCGATCAGGGGTAGCGCGATCGCCAGGTGCAGCAGGACGGTCATCGGGTCAGCGCACCGCCACTCCGACGAGGGCCAGCACCACGACAGCGGCCAGGACGGCGGTGATGTACTGCTGCACCCTGCCCCGCTGGATCGAATGTGGCAACACACCGATCGCACGGACAACCCGTCCGGACCCGGTCACGTACGGGTGGATCACGTACCGGTCGCCGGCCACGACGAGCTGGGCCAGCGTGTACACCGGCCGCACCACGGCCGCGTCGTAGATGGTGTCGACGCGCATACCGCCGGCGAACACCGGAGCGAGCGGTCCGAGCTGAGCCGCAGGGTCGTGCTCGCCTTCCCGGAGCCACGCGGTGTACGCGGCGTACCCGCCGGCCGCGACGAGCAGCAGGGAGAGCACCGTCGTGACCCAGTTCAGCTGAACGCCGTCGGGCCGGACTCCCCGGTCGAGCGCCGCTGGCAGCCAGAACGCGAGCACGCCGAGTCCGACCGTGGCGGCCGACAGGCCGTACAGCGACAGCCGCATGGCGGGCGGGGGTTGATGCTCCGGCGCCTCGGACGCGGGGCCGTGGAAGGCCAGCAGCCACGCCCGTCCGGCATAGGCCGCCGTGAGCAGGACGGTCAGGAGCCCGGCAAGAAGGACCAGCCACGCAGTCCAGCCGGGCAGCGGGCCACCGTGGAGCGCGGCCTCCTCGGCTGCCGACAGTACGGACTCCTTGGAGAAGAATCCGGCCAGCGGCGGGACGCCGACCAGTGCTGCCAGCCCGATGGTCATGATCCAGTAGGTGTGCCGCAGCTCGGTCCGCAGGCCGCCCATCCGGGACAGCAGGGTCGTGCCGATGGCGTGGGCGATCGCCCCCGCGGCGAGGAACAGCAACGCCTTGAACGCGGCGTGGCTGATCAGGTGGAACAGGCCGGCGGAGTATCCGCCGACGGCGAGCCCGCCCAGCATGTAGGCGAGCTGGCTCGTCGTCGACCAGGCGAGCACGCGCTTGAGGTCGTCCTGGGCCAGTGCGGACAGTGCCGCGAACACCATCGTCACGGCCGCAATCACGGCGAGGACGGCCATCGCCGCGGGTGCCAGCAGGTACGCGTCGTACAGCCGGGCCACGAGGAAGACGCCGGCAGCGACCATCGTCGCGGCATGGATGAGGGCCGAGATCGGAGTCGGGCCGGCCATCGCGTCGGGCAGCCAGACATGGAGCGGGACCTGGGCCGACTTGCCGGCGACACCGCACAGTACGAGAACGAGGCCGACGGTCAGCGTCGTGGACGGCTCGATGGTCGTCGCGATGACCGAGACCTGGAACGAGCCCGCCAGGTCGCCGAGGACGAAGAACCCGATCAGCAGGCCCATGTCGCCGAGGTGCGTGACGACGAACGCCTTGACGGCCGCTGCGCGTGCCTCGGGGAGTTCCCAGTGGTGGCCGATCAGCAGGGCCGAGCAGATGCCCATGATCTCCCAGCCGACCAGCAGGATGATCAGGTCGTCGGCCAGGACGACGAGCAGCATGGCCGCCGTGAACAACGAGACGAGCGCGGCGTATGAGCCGTATCTGGGGTCGCGGCCCATGTAAGACGTCGAGTAGACCTGGACGGCGAAGGCCACGGCCGCCACCATGACGGCGAGCGTGAGACTGAGCGGGTCCGCCCGGAGGGCGATCTCGATGGGTACCCAGCCCGTCGGAATCGTGCCCCAGTTCGTGATCTCCCGTTCGCCGCCCCACACGGCGACACCGACCGCTACGGCGATCAGGAGGGCCAGACCCGTCCCGCTGACGGCGATGCGCTGCGCGAGCAGTCGGCGCCTTCCGTAGGCCAGGCCAACGATGGCGGCCGCGAAAGGCAGCGCGATGACGAGGGCCACGCCCGCGCCGACGAAGCTCATTCCGGAGCCTCCACGAAAATGCGAGCGGGGCCTGGGAAGCGAG
>JASLBX010000517.1 GCA_030146385.1 Jiangellaceae bacterium
GCATGACAACCGGGCGTGAACAACCCTGGCACGGGGTGCTGGTGGCAACGGCGCTGCCCTACCGGGATGACCTGTCGATCGACCTCGACCGATACGCCGAGCACGTTCGGTGGCTCGCCGACAGCGCCTGTGACGGCGTCTGCCCCAACGGATCACTCGGCGAGTACCAGGTCCTCACCGATGAGGAACGGGCCGCAGTGGTCCGCACCGCCGTCGAAGCCGCACCACCCGGGTTCACCGTCATGCCGGGCGTTGGCGCCTACGGGGCCCGGGAAGCCCGCCGGTGGGCCGACCAGGCGGCCGACGCCGGCGCGGAGGTGGTGATGGCGCTGCCGCCGAACTCGTACCGCGGTGACGAGCGCGCGGTTGTCGAGCACTTCCGAGAGATCTCCAAGGCCGGCCTGCCGGTGTCGGCGTACAACAACCCGATCGACACCAAGATCGACCTCACCCCTGCCCTGCTGGCTCGCCTCCATGGTGAGGGCCTGATCGTCAGCGTCAAGGAGTTCACCGGCGACGCCAGGCGCTGTTACGCCATCACAGAGCTGGCGCCCGATCTGGACCTGCTGATCGGGACCGACGACTCGGTCGTCGAGGTGGGCCTGGCCGGAGCCAAGGGGTGGATCTCCGGTTTTCCGAACTCTTTGCCCCGTTCCTGCGTTGAGTTGTACAACGCGACGCTCACACACGACTTGAAGACCGCCCTGCCGCTCTACCGAACGCTGCATCCACTGCTGCGGTGGGACTTCCACACAGAGTTCGTCCAAGCGGTCAAGCTGTCCATGGACGTGGTGGGCCGATACGGCGGGCCATGCAGGCCACCGCGCCAGCCGTTGCTTCCGGACGACGAGGCGACCATCCGCGAGATCACCGAGCGGCTGCTCGCCGAAGGGCACCGTTAGAGAGGAGGTTGCCGATGCGCGCCAACCGGGTGTTTCACGCCGTCGACTCGCACACCGAAGGGATGCCGACGCGAGTGATCGTCGGCGGTGTCGGCACACTTCCCGGGTCGACGATGTTCGAGCGCCGCCAGTGGTTCATCGAGAACTCCGACGGGATCCGCCGGCTGCTGATGAACGAGCCCCGCGGGCACGCCGCAATGAGCGGCGCGATCCTTCAGCCGCCGACCCGGCCCGACGCCGATGTCGGCGTGCTGTTCATCGAGGTGTCGGGGTGCCTGCCGATGTGCGGGCACGGCGCGATCGGCGTCTCAACGGTGCTGGTGGAGACCGGCATGGTCGCCGTCACCGAACCGGTCACCACCATACGGCTGGACACGCCGGCCGGGCTGGTCGCCGCCGAGGTCGCGGTGGAAAGTGGATCGGCCACGTCCGTGACGCTCCGCAACGTGCCGTCCTTCTCGGTGGAGTTGGACGCCGCGATCGAGGTGCCGGGCTTCGGCGAGATCAAGTACGACATGGCCTTCGGCGGCAACTTCTACGCCATCTGCGAGCTCAAGCAGTTCGGCATCGAGTTCGACCGGGCCTACAAGCAGGAGATCCTGGACGCCGGCCTCGCGGTCATGGCTGCCATCAACGACGGGGCGCGCCCCGTCCATCCGGAGAACCCGCGGATCAACGTGTGCCATCACGTCCAGTTCCTGGCACCCGGCTCGGACGCGAAGTACTCGCGCCACGCGATGGCGATCCATCCCGGCTGGTTCGACCGCTCACCGTGCGGGACGGGAACGTCCGCCCGGATGGCTCAGTTGCACGCACGTGGCGAGCTTCCACTGCACACCGAATTCATCAACGAATCATTCATCGGCACCCGTTTCATCGGCACGCTCGTGGACGAGACGACCGTGGGCGGCGTGCCGGCGGTCGTCCCCACCATCCGGGGTCGGGCATGGGTCACCGGCACCGCCCAATACATGCTTGACCCGGCAGATCCCTTCCCTGAGGGCTTCGAACTGTAAGGACTTTGTTGATGAGCGACCTGGGATCGATCAAGCTACCGTCGTTCGCGAAGCGAACCAGCCTGCGCGAGCATGTGGCGGACGCGCTCAAGGCTGCGATCGTGTCCGGCGACATGGCACCCGGCGAGGTCTACTCCGCTCCGACGCTGGCAGAGCGGTTCGGCGTGTCCGCGACGCCGGTCCGCGAGGCGATGCTCGACCTCGCCAAGCAGGGCCTGATCGAAGTCATCCCCAACAAGGGATTTCAGGTCACCCGCATCACGGACGACGAGTTAGATCAGCTCACGGAGATCCGTCTCCTGCTCGAACCGCCAGCGGCGGCCAAGGCGGCCTCGCGGGCCACACCGGCGGACGTCGCCGAGTTGACCGAGCTTGCTCAGGAAGTCGTCGACACGGCGCGTGCCGGCGATTTGATCGCCCACGTCGAGGCCGACCGGGCGTTCCACGGCCGGCTGCTCGAGCTCAGCGGCAACCAGCGGCTCGTCCAGATCGTGTACGACCTGCGGGATCGTACCCGGCTCTACGGGCTCGCACACCTGACTGAGCGCGGCGTGAGCACGACGTTCGAAGAGCATCTGATCATGTGCGAGTACCTGGCGGCCGGCGATGCCGATGCCCTGGCCGACCTGGTGCGCACCCATATCGGCCACGTCCGGAGGGAATGGGCCGGCACTACTCGCGAGTAGCCCGCCGCTCGGTCTTGCCGTCCACCGCTGGTGGCTAATAGGATCGTGGATCATGTGACATGTCACGCGATACCCCACGGGCCGGGGTTACAAACCCCATTGGGCGGAGGCACCATGGACGTCGCAGTTCAGCACGTAGTCGACCGGCTCGCTTCACGACTGCGGCGGCCGGCAGTTCTCGAGGACCGCTTCTTCCGGCTGGTCACCTACAGTGCCCATGACGAGCCCGTGGATCAGGTGCGAGAAGCGTCGATCCTGCGCCGGCACGCCTCTCCCGATGTGAGCCGCTGGCTCGGCTCAGTCGGCATTCGCGAGGCGCGCGGGCCGGTGCGGGTGCCGGGCAACACCGAGCTGAACATGCTTCCCCGGATCTGTTTTCCGGTGCGTCACCGCCAGATGCTCCTCGGCTATCTGTGGTTCGTGGATGCGGACGAGTCCATTCCGCCGGCCGACCTGGAATGGTGCGTGCAAGGGATCACTGATCTCGGCACGCTGCTCCACCGCGACAGTGTCGCCAGCGTGCCGTCGTCCGAACGGGTGGATGAGACCCTGCGCGCGCTGCTGTCCGACTCGCCGACGGCTGCGGTGGCCGCGCACGACCTGTCGGACGACGGGCTGATCAGTGCCGACGAGGGTGTCGTCGTCGCCGTCCTGCAGACCGTGCAGGGCTCCATAGCCGCCGGACAGGCGGTTCGGGACGCGCTGACCGAGGCGCTGATCGGCTCACCGCACCTCTACCGGCGCGGCAGTGCCCTGCACCTGGCCCGCAAGGACCACTCCGTCCTGCTCCTCTCGGCTCCAGGCACCGACGACGCCCGGCTGCGCTCGCAGCTCGAGTCGCTGCACTCCATCGCGGCCGGCGAGCTCACGACCAGCGAACCCGACGCGGCGTTGGTCATCGGAGTCGGCGGCCACCGGGCGGACCTGGCGGGGGCGCACGAGTCGTACCGTGAGGCGCGGATGGCCGCAATGGCGGGCGGCGCGCTACCGACGCTCGGCCCGGTTGTGCAATGGTGCGAGCTCGGCGTGTACCAGGTCGCCGCCAAGCTAGCGGCTCGCGGTGAGGTGACCCCGGTCCTCCATGAAGGTCTCCGAGCGCTGTTGGACTCCCCCGAGGCGCTGCCCCTGCTCGAGACGCTGGAGACCTACCTTGACGCGGCGGGAAACGCCCAGGTGACCGCCGAGACGCTGCACCTGCACCGGACGTCGCTCTACTACCGTTTGCAGCGGGTGGAGCACCTCGCCCACACCGATCTGAAGGATGGCATGGAGCGCCTGGCGCTGCACCTCACCCTGAAGGTCGCTCGGCTCACCGGCGACTACGTGCCACGGGTGAGCGAGCGGGCGGCCAGCGAGCCCGAGCCCGCGCTGCGCCGCATCGGCCGGGTCGCCGAGCGGGCCGCCCGGGTCCGCGTTCCGATCATCCCCGCCCAAGCCACCCGCTGACCTACGTCCGCGCTGATCATGCAAAAGTGGGACGACACGCCGCTTGCCTGATGTGCTGTCAGACACGGGTGCTGCAGCGTGTCGTCCCACTTTTGCATGATCAGCGCGATAGGGGCTACCAGCCGAGGGCCGAGGTCCCGCCGACGACCGGCAAGACCAGCCGGCTGCCGTTCAGGTGAACGGTGACCTCACCACCCACAGCAGCGGTGTCGCGCGCCGGGCGCACCAAGGACGGGCTGGAGTTGTAGTTGCCTGTGATGACCACGCCGATCCGGTGTCCGGCCGGGATGATGTGGTCGGACGGCAGCGTCTTCCAGCGCACGTTGTACTCCTCGCCGGGCACGAGCG
>JASLBX010000581.1 GCA_030146385.1 Jiangellaceae bacterium
CGCAGCGCCGCCGCGGACGGCACCAGTCAGTGGATCACCTCTCCCGAGGCGCGGGCCGACGTGCACCGGCTCCGGGCGGAGTGCGACGCGATCCTGGTCGGCACCGGCACCGTGCTGGCCGACAATCCGCGGCTGACGGTTCGCGACGCCACGGGCCGTCCGCTCGACTCCAGCCGCCAGCCACTCAGGGCCGTGATGGGGCTGCGAACAATCCCGGCCGGCGCATCCGTCCTCGACGACGCCGCCGAGACACTCGTGCTGAGCACCCGCGATCCCGCCGAGGCGCTCAAGCGGCTGCTCGACGACGACCGGCAGCACGTGCTGCTCGAGGGCGGGCCCACGCTGGCCGGCGCCTTCTGGCGGGAAGGCCTGGTCGACCGCGTGGTCGCGTATGTCGCTCCGGCCCTGCTCGGCGCCGGCCCAGCCGCGGTCTCGGACATCGGCGTCGGCACGATCACCGACGCGATCAGGCTCGAGATCACCGATATCGCCCGCGTGGGCCTGGACTTCCGGCTCACCGCGGTAAGGAAGGAAGGCAGCTGATGTTCACGGGAATTGTCGAGGAGCTCGGCGACGTCGTGGGCCTCGACCTTGACGGCGACTCGGCCCGCCTGACGGTCCGCGCGCCACTGGTCAGCTCCGACGCCGTCCATGGGGCGTCCATCGCAGTCAACGGCGTGTGCCTGACCGTGGTCGACGTCAAGGATGACGGCTTCACCGCCGATGTCATGCGCGAGACGCTCGAGCGCTCGGCGCTCGGCGGACTTCGCGCGGGCGAGAAGGTCAATCTGGAGCGGGCGGTGCGCGCGAGCGACCGGCTCGGCGGGCACATCGTGCAGGGCCACGTCGACGGCGTCGACGAGGTGCAGAGCAGGACGCCGGGCGAGCGGTGGGACGTCGTCCGGATCGGCCTGCCGCCGCAACTCGCCAGGTACGTGGTCGAGAAGGGCTCGATCGCAGTCGACGGGGTGTCCCTGACGGTGTCGGGCCTGGGCGAGGACTGGCTCGAGGTCAGCCTGATCCCAACCACGCTCGACCTGACGACGCTCGGGCTCCGCAAGCCCGGCGAGCGGGTGAACCTGGAGGTCGACGTCATCGCCAAATACGTCGAGCGGCTCGGACAGGTGCCGGCATGACGACCGTCCGGCTGGACAGCATCGAGCGGGCCATCGCCGACCTCGCGGCCGGCAGGGCCGTGGTGGTCGTCGATGACGAGGACCGCGAGAACGAGGGCGACCTGATCTTCGCTGCCCGCAAGGCCACGCCCGAGCTGATGGGATTCATGATCCGGTACACCTCCGGAGTGGTGTGCGTGCCGATGCTCGGGGCGGATCTCGACCGGCTCAAGCTGCCGCCCATGACGTTCATCAATGAGGACCGCAAGGGCACGGCGTACTCGGTGTCGGTGGACGCTCGCGACGGCATCACGACCGGCATCTCCGCGGCGGACCGGACGCACACCGTCCGCGTGCTGAGCGACTCCGCTACCGAGCCGTACGAGCTGACGCGGCCGGGCCATGTGTTCCCGCTCCGGGCGATGGACGGCGGCGTGCTGCGGCGTCCCGGCCACACCGAGGCCGGTGTCGATCTCGCGCGGCTCGCCGGGCTGACGCCGGCCGCCGTACTGGCGGAGATCGTGCACGACGACGGTTCGATGATGCGGGCACCGGCGCTCCGCGAGTTCGCCGACGAGCACGACCTGGCGATGGTCTCCATCGCCGACCTGATCCGGTACCGCCGCAGGTACGAATCGCAGGTCACCCGCGTCGCCGAGACGCGGCTGCCGACGGCGCACGGGACGTTCCAGGCGCTGGCGTACCGCGACACCCTGGATGGCAGCGAGCACGTCGCGCTGGTCATGGGGGACGTGCGGGACGGGACGCCGGTGCTGGTGCGCGTCCACTCCGAATGCCTGACCGGCGACACGTTCGGGTCGGTCCGCTGTGACTGCGGGCCACAGCTGCAAGCCGCACTGGCGAAGGTGGCCAGCGAGGGCCGCGGCGTGGTGCTGTACATGCGCGGGCATGAGGGGCGGGGCATCGGGCTGGTGCACAAGCTGCGGGCCTACGAACTCCAGGACGCAGGCCACGACACGGTGGACGCCAATCTGGAACTCGGCTTGCCGGCCGACGCGCGCGACTATGGCACGGGCGCGCAGATCCTGGCCGATCTCGGCCTCAAGGAGCTGCGGCTGCTGACCAACAACCCGGCCAAGCTGGCCGGCCTGGAGGGGTACGGGATGCGGGTGGTCGACCGGGTCGGCCTGCCGATCTCGCCCAACCCGGAGAACCTCCGCTACCTGCGGACCAAGCGCGACCGGATGGGGCACGACCTGCCCGACCTGGGAGATCTCGAAGGGAGCCCGATGTGAGTGGAGCCGGAGCGCCGAAGCTGGCGCCGATCGGAGCCGGTGACCTGCGCGTGGCCGTGGTGGCCGCGCAGTGGCACGACACGGTCATGAAGGGTCTGCTGGAAGGGGCGCAGCGGGCGCTGGACGAGGCGTCGGTGCGAGACCCGCTCATCGTGCGGGTACCCGGCTCGTTCGAGCTGCCGGTCGCGAGCGCCCGGCTGGCCCGCGCCGGCTATCACGCGATCGTCGCGCTCGGCGTGGTGATCCGTGGCGGGACACCCCACTTCGAGTTCGTCTGCCAGGCCGCGACGGAAGGGCTGACCCAGGTATCCGTCCAGACGGGCGTCCCGGTTGGTTTCGGTGTCCTGACGTGCGACAACGAGGAGCAGGCGCTGGATCGCGCCGGACTGCCCGGCTCGGCCGAGGACAAGGGCTACGAAGCCGCCCAGGCGGCAGTGGCGACAGCCCTCACCCTTCGCGCTGTGTCCGCGTGATGGTCAGCGCAGCGCCTCGGTGGGCACGCCCGTACCCTGGACGGTTGTGAAGACGTTCGACGAGCTGTGGGTGGAACTGACCGCCAAGGTCGACGCCGGTGACACCGCCTCCGGGACGGTCGCAGCCGTGAAGAGTGGCGTGCACGAGGTTGGCAAGAAGGTGGTCGAGGAGGCCGCCGAAGCATGGATGGCCGCCGAGCACGAGTCGCCGGAGCGGGCCGCCGAGGAGATCTCCCAGCTGCTCTACCACGTCCAGGTGCTCATGCTCGCCCGAGGGATCACCCTCGACGAGGTCTACGCGAGGTTGTAGGAGCCAATGCCGCTACGTATCGCCGTCCCCAACAAGGGCACGCTCGCCGAGCCATCGGCCGAGATGCTGCGCGAAGCCGGGTACCGCCAGCGCGGATCCGGGCGCGAGCTGAGCCTGCGCGACCCGGACAACAACGTCGAGTTCTTCTTCCTGCGCCCGCGTGACATCGCGGTCTACGTCGGCTCGGGGACGCTGGACGTCGGATTCACCGGCCGTGACCTCCTGCTCGACTCGGGCGCGCCGGCCGAAGAGATCCTCGCTCTGGACTTCGCCCAGTCGACGTTCCGGTTCGCGGCCCTGCCGCGCACCGCGGAATCGGTCGGCGATCTGGACGGATTGCGGATCGCCACCTCGTACGCCGGCATTCTCGGCAAGTACCTTGCGGACGCCGGTGTGGACGCCGAGGTGGTGCGTCTCGACGGCGCGGTCGAGAACGCCATCGGCCTCGGGGTCGCGGATGTCATAGCCGATGTTGTCCAGACCGGGTCCACCCTGCAGCAGGCCGGCCTGAAGATCTTCGGTGAGCCGATCCTGCAGTCTGAAGCGATCCTGATCGGCCACCCTGGCATTGAGCCGTCGCCCGAGGTCGAGCTGTTCGTCCGCCGGCTGCAAGGAGTGCTGACCGCCCGCCGCTACGTGATGATGGACTACGACATCCGCGCGGAGCGGGTCGACGAGGCGTGCGCGCTCACTCCCGGCATCGAGTCGCCCACCGTGTCGCCGCTGCATCGAGAGGGCTGGGTCGCGGTGCGTGCGATGGTTCCGCGTGCCGATGCCCAGAAGGTCATGGACGACCTGTGGGAGATCGGCGCCCGCGGCATCCTCGTCACCGACATCCTCGCCACCCGCCTCTAACCCCCAATGCGCTGATCATGCAAGAACGGGGCGGGCGACACGCCGAGGTGCGGGTTGCTCATGCGACCCGGGCGGCGTGTCGCACGCCCCGTTCTTGCATGATCAGCGCGGGAAGTGGGCGTACCGTTGGGGTATGCGGGACGTACTTGACCAGTTCTTGGCTTGGTGGCGCGACGGGCACCAGGTAGCCGTCGGCACGGTCGTGCGGACGTGGAGCTCGGCACCGCGAGATGTCGGCGCCGCCATGCTGGTCGGCCCGGGCGGCGAGGCGGTCGGGAGCGTATCCGGCGGGTGCGTCGAGGCCGCGGTCTACGAGGCGGCGAACGAGGTGCTGGCCGGCGCGCCGCCGCGGATCGAGCACTACGGGGTGAGCGACGACGACGCCTTCGCGGTCGGGCTGACCTGCGGCGGCACGATCGAGGTCTTCGTCGAGGCCGTCGACCGGGAGTCGCTGCCAGGGCTGGACGCCATCGCCGACGACATCGCGAACCGGCGGCCGGTCGCCCTCGCATCCGTCGTGGACGGCCCGGGCCGGCTCGGCACGCACCTGGTGGTACGTCCGGACGGCCGGCTCGGCGGGCTGGGCTCGGAGCGGCTGGACGACGCGGTCGCCGACGACGCCCGCGGAATGCTCGACCAGGGCATGACCGGCATCCGGCGGTACGGCCCGCACGGCGAGCGGCGCGGTGACGAGCTCGGCGTCTTCGTGCAGTCGTTCGCGCCGCCGCCACGGATGCTGGTGTTCGGCGCCATCGACTTCGCCGCCGCGGTGTCCCGGGTCGGAAAGTTCCTGGGCTACCACGTCACCGTCTGCGACGCCCGACCAGTGTTCGCGACGCCGTCCCGGTTCCCCGAAGCCGACGAGGTGATCGTCCGGTGGCCGCACGAGTTCCTCGCCGAAGCGGCGGTCGACGAGCGGACGGTCATCTGCGTGCTCACCCACGACCCAAAGTTCGACGTCCCACTGCTCGAGGTGGCCCTGCGCTCGCCTGCGGCGTACGTGGGGGCGATGGGATCCCGGCGGACGCATGACGACCGGGTGGCGCGGCTCGCCGAGCGGGGCCTGTCCGACAAGGAACTTGCGCGGCTCGCGTCTCCGATCGGCCTGGACCTGGGGGCCCGCACCCCGGAGGAGACCGCCGTTTCGATCGCTGCCGAGATCATCTCGGCTCGCTGGGCCGGCACCGGCCGGCCACTGACCGAGACGTCCGGCCGGATTCACCGGGAGCATCCGCAGTGACCGTCGCCGGTCTCGTACTGGCGGCAGGCAAGGGCTCGCGGTTCGGACGGCCGAAAGCCGATCTCACGGTCGGCGGCGAACGGCTCGTTGACCGCGCCGTCAGCCTCCTGGCCACGGGTGGATGCCAACCCGTCGTCGTAGTGTCAGGCGCGCTGCGCTTGACCGTTACGAACGCGACGGTCGTCCACAACGACGCGTGGGCGAGCGGCATGGCTTCGTCCCTGCGTCGCGGCCTCGCGGCCATGCCGGGCGATGCGACGGCAGCCGTCGTGGTGCTGGTCGACACGCCGTGGCTCGGCGCCGAGTCGGTCCGGCGGATTATCTCCGCCCACCAGTCCGGGGCAACGCTGGCAACGGCCACGTACGACGGGACGCGGAGCCATCCGGTCTTGCTCGGCCGGGAGCACTGGACGGCAGTGGCCGAGGCGGCGACTGGCGACGTCGGTGCACGGGCCTATCTGGCCGGCCGTCCAGACGTCGTGGAAGTGGACTGCACCGGCACCGGCGACCCATCCGACGTCGACGTCCCTGAAGCCCTCCGCTGATCATCGGCACTTACCGGCTAGATCACCCGGAAACTGCCGATGATCAAGGGAGGGAGCGAGGTTTAAGCGGAGCTTAAGTGCGACGCGGCAAGCTGAGGTCGTGGACACGTTCGTGATACGGATCTACCCTGCTGGGGAGGGCGAGCCTCGAGGGCTCCGGGGTGTCGTGTCCCAAGTGGCGAGTGGCGAGACGATGATCTTCAGATCGGCCGAGGAGCTGCTCGCTTTCCTCGCCGATCCCCTCGGGGGGCGGGGGATCGGCGAGGAACTTACCTACTGATTCCGCGGGAGAGTGCGACAATCACCTTCAAGGTGGCGTCGATCTCGCGGAGGTCATGTGGTCAGATCCGCCTCGGCGACACTAAACGGGGAGATCAGCCGGCCTCGGCTGCTCGCGCGGCTGGACGAAGCCGCCGTTGCCGGGCGCCTGACCGTGCTCGTGGCCGGTGCCGGGTATGGCAAGACGACGCTGCTGCGTTCTTGGACGGAGTCCCGGCCGACGGCCTGGGTGACCTTCGGCTCGGACGATAGCCGGCCCGGCACTCTGGCCAGGCATATTGTCGATGCGCTCCGGGTACCGACCCCCGACCTGTCCGCCGACATGCTGCTCGCCGCGAGCCGGATGCGCGGATACGACGTCGACGAGGATACGGGCGCGACGGCCATCGCCGCTGGAATGGCCGAGGCGCTGGACCGCGCGCTGCGGCGGCACACCGTCCTGATCCTCGACGATGTCGACGAGATCGCAGACACGCCGGAGTCGGCCCTGCTCGTCGACGCGCTCGTGCGGCACGCCCCACGATCGCTGCACGTCGTCGTGGCCGGCCGCGACCAGCCGCCTTTCCGCACCGCGCGGCTCATCGCGCACGGGCAGGCCAGGGAGATCTCGGCGGCTGATCTCGCGTTCACCGCAGCCGAGACGGCTGAGCTGGTCAGCCGGGCGATCGGCGCCGAGGACGAGGAATTAGCGTCCAACCTCCAGCAGCTCACCGGAGGTTGGCCGGTTGCCGCCCGGCTCGCGGCCGAAGCGCTGGCTGCGGCGACGTCCGGCGAGCGCGGCGCGATGGTGGACGCGCTCCGCGAGCCGCAGGGACTGCTGCTGCGGTACATGGCCGAGGAGGTGATCGGCGGCGAGACCAAGGAGGTACTTGCGCTGCTGGACTGCGCGCAGGTCCTCGAGGGCATCGAGCCGGCATTGGCGGAGGCGGTCGGCATCCCGGAGGCGGACAAGACGTTCGGGAAGCTTGCCAGCCGCGGCGTCTACCTCGAACCGCTGCCGGGGTTCCAGCCGGGTCGGATGGTGCTGCGCCCGCTGTTCAGGTCGTATTTGTCGCACTACCGACGGCTGACACCGGAGCGGGTCCGGCAGATCCGGGCGGCGGCCGCCGAATGGCACGAAGCGGCGGGCGAGCACGCGCAGGCCCTGTCCTATGCCATTCAGCTGGGCGACGCCGAGTGGTGTGCCCGCCTGTTGCACGAGCACGGCGCCAGGCTGGTCGACAACGGAGCGGCCGGCATCGTGCTCGCCGCGGCTGAGTTGCTTCCGGCACCGCTGAGGGCCCCCTCCATCGACGTCCTGGTCGGCGATGCCGGGCTGATGTTGGGCCAGTGGGACGCAGCTCTCGCGCACTACCGGCAGGCCGCAGGGGACGGGACGCTACCGGCCGGCGTGGCGTGGCGGATCGGCCTGCTGCACTACCTGCGCGGCGAGCTGACCGACGCCATCGAGGCGTACGAGCGAGGCGACACGCAGGACGAGGACCTGGCTGCCAGGGCGATGCTGCTCGGCTGGTCGGCGAGTGCCTACTGGCTGCGGGGTGATGTTGAGCGCTGCCGTGACCTGGCCAAGAGTGCGCTGGCCGCGGCCCGCCGGGCCGGTGATGACCGCGCGCTGGCGGTGACGCACACGGTGCTGGGCATGCTGGCCGCATTGGACGGCGACCGTGCGGCGAACGACGCGCACTACGTGCGGGCGCTCGATCACGCTGCGGCCGCCCAGGACGTGCTGCACCTGGTCCGCGTCCACGCCAACCGGGCCAGCCAGCACCTCGAGGAAGGCGACGCGGCGGGAGCGCTCGCCGAGGCTGAGGTCGCGGTTCGCCTGGCGGACCTGGCCGGCGTGGCGACGTTCCGCGCGCTCGCGCTGAGCAACCGCGGTGAAGCCCTACTGGCCCTGGGCCGGCTCGACGAGGCCAGGGTCGAGCTCGAGGCCGCGCGGGCCGTGTTCGACCGGCTCGGGTCGTCGATGGCGTCCTATCCGAACAGTGCTCTGGGTGAGGTCCACCTGCTGCGGGGTGATCGAGCGAGCGCACGGGCGGCGTTCCAGCGGGCACTCACGCTGTCTGAGGAGGTCGGCGACGTGCAGGGCCTGGTGCCCGCGCTGACGGGCCTCGCCAGCCTCGCCGTCGTGGACGATCCGGAATCAGCCGAGGCCCTGGTCGAACGCGCCCTGCGGGCCGGTGCATCGCTCGACCACTCCCACGCGCTGGTCGTGGCCGCCCGCGTCCGGATCGCCGAAGGAGATGCCGACGGCGCGGTGACACACGCCCAGCAAGCCGCGCTAGAGGCGGAGGCGCAACGCGATCGGGCGGATCTGGCCCGGGTGTATGAGGTGCTAGCCGAAGCCCGCGACGACCGGCACGCCGCCCAGGAGGCGCTCAAGCTCTGGCGCGAGCTGGACAACTCGGTGGGAGCGGCCCGCGCGACACTGCTGATCGCCCGGCTCGAACCGGACCCGAAGCGCTCTTTGGGTCTGGCCGAACAAGCGTCCCGCGAGGCCGGCGCACTGGGCGCCCGCGAGATCGTCGCGTCGGCCCAGAGCTGGATCGCGCAGCTCAAGGAGCACCAGCCGCAGTCCGACATCTCGATCACCTGCCTGGGCGGGTTCACCGTGACGAGACTGGGCGAGGTGGTGCCCACATCGGCATGGCAGTCGCGGAAGGCGCGAGAGCTACTTAAGATCTTGGTCTGCCGCGCCGGCCGGCCGGTACACCGCGAGCAGCTGCTGGAGCTGTTGTGGCCGGGTGAGGATCCCGGAAAGACCGGCAACCGGCTCTCCGTTGCGCTGTCGACGGTGCGCACGGTGCTCGACCCCCGTCACGCCCACCCGGCGGACCACTACGTGCGGGCCGAGGGCGACGCGATAAGCCTGCACAACGCGGCCGTCGACGTCGATCGCTTCCTGGCCGACGCGAACGCCGGCTTGTCGCTGATCAAGGCTGGATCCGCCGCGGACGCACGGGCCTACCTGGAGGCCGCCGAGCTGGCCTACGCCGGTGACCTGTTCGAGGAGGACCCGTACGCCGACTGGGCGGTCGACCTGCGCGAGAAGGCGCGGCTGACGTACCTGAACGTCGCCCGCCGGCTGGCCGAGCTCACGCGCGGCGACGACGACGCTCGGACCCGATACCTGCTGCGCATCCTCGAGCGTGACCCGTACGACGAGCCGGCGCACCTCGAGCTCGTGAGCCTGCTGGCCACGCAGGGCCGGCACGGCGAGGCTCGCCGCCGGTACCGCCTCTACGCCCGGCAGCTCGAGGAGATCGGCGTCGAGGCCGCGCCGTACCCTGCTACCGAATCACGATCGGCGGCTCGATCAATCGGGTAGCCAGCGGCTCGTCGGGGACGATCCACGGGGCGTCCGGGGCGGCGTCGGGGTCGGCGCGCCACTTCCGCGCCACCCGATCGACGCCTATCGGGTAGACGGTCAGCGTCCCGTCGGCGCCGATCCGCAGGCGCAGGAATCCCTTGTAGTCGTCCACCGCCAGGCCGGCGTGCAACTCGTTGACGTTGACGCCGAACTGGCTGGCGATCAGCAGGTACACCGCGACGATCCAGGTGTCCAGGATGCCGATCACCGGCAGGTACACGACGAACGCCAGCAGCGTGCCCCACGGCGGCGGGGCGTCGACGAACGGCAGCTGTGACCAGACCGCGGCGCCCGCTATCCCGAGTAAGACGTGGGGAACGGCGTGGACCAGGCCCGCGATGCGATGGCGCCACCCGCTTCTGCCCATCAGCACGGCGAACATGTACGTGCCGCCGACGACCGCGGCCAGGGCGAACCCGATCGGCGCGTTCAGCCATTGGCCGTCGGCCGTGAGCAGCGCGAGCATGAGCAGCGTCTGCATCAAACCGACCAGCACAGGGAAGCCGCGGTTGCGCAGTGGCAGACGCGCGAAGATCCGCCACGCCAGCCCGCGGCTGACCGACTGTTCCGGATACGTGGCCTCCAGCCGGTACGTCCGTGGCTCACTCGCCGCGCGGACGATGGTGTCCTCGGCTGGTACGGACAGCTCCTCTGGCAGGTGACCGGTGCTGGACAGGTACGCGCCGCCCAGCCCGGCGGTGATGAGCGTCCGGCCGGCGCCGTCCGGCCCGGGGCCGGAGTATCTCGCGTAATGATGATGATCACCGGCGACCATGATCGGCACCCGGGCGCCGGTGGGCTCGATGACCGTCCGGACGAAGTAGTCGAGGTTGTCGTACGCGTCGGGGTATTCGTCCGTCATCGTCCAGGATGGGCGCGCGGCGACGATGACGATCCGGTCGTCCGGCCCGAGCCCCTCGGCGACGGCATGGAAGTACTCGAGCTGCGGCTCGTCGACATAGGAGTCGAGCTGGATGTCGATCGCCAGCAACCACCATCGGTGCGGCAGTTCCAGAGCGAAGTAGCTGCGGTGCTGCGCCGTCTGCCAGCCGCCGACGGGATCCTCCTGTGCGAACAGCCTGAGGAACGCGGTCAACCCGTCATACCAGTCGTGATTGCCCGGCAGCGCGTAGACGGTGGGGGAGTCGGGCTGAGGCTTCGGCAACGCCGCGCGGTAGGGACCCTTCCACCGGTCCTCGTACAGGCGGGCCGAAGCCGTCGGGTACACCTGGTCGCCTCCGAGCACCAGCACCCGGCCCCGGGGCAGTGGGTCGTCGAGGCTGTCGACTTCGAGGGCCGGCTGCGCGAGCAGGTAGGCCACCGAGTAGGTCGCATCGAACCCGTCGCCGCCGTCCGCGGTGAAATCCAGCCACAGCTCTCTGGTGTCGGCGTGTCCGAACGCATCGCCCTGCAGGGCCGCCTGGAGCTCGCGCTTGTCCAGGTATCCGCCGAAGGCGTAGGCCAGGCTGACCCGCAGCCCCGTGGTGACGAGCAGGCCCGGATTGAGCCAGGGAACCGGCGACTGGGGGCGGAATCCGATCTCTTCGGGGGACATGTTCCGCGGCCGGTGCAGACGCATGATCGCAACCATAGAGCGCTGCGCCGGTACGATCGAGAGGCACGAGGGATCGGTGCGACGATGCCGGACGTAGTGGAGGCCTTGCGCGAGCGGGCGGCTCGCACACCAGCTCACCGCGAGCGGCTGGTCGACCTGCTCAGAGCCGTGGCGATCTGTGCGGTCGTCCTGGGCCACTGGTTGGTCATCTCGGTGACGTACCGCGACGGAGACCTGTCCGGGCAGAACGCGCTGGAGGAGCTGACCTGGGCTCATCCGGTGACGTGGCTGTTCCAGGTCATGCCGGTGTTCTTCGTTGTCGGCGGTTACGCCAACTGCGCGTCGTTTCAGTCGCACCGCGACTCTGGGCGTGATCCGGCCGAATGGCTTCTGACCCGCACCGATCGCCTGCTGCGTCCCGTAACGGCGCTGTTCGTCGTCGTCCCGACAGGGGCGTTGGCCGCCCGGTTGGCCGGGGTGCCGGAGGACCTGGTCGGCACGGCGACCTGGCTGGCGGCCGTCCCGCTGTGGTTCATGCTGGCGTACCTGACCATGGTGGTGCTGACGCCGTTCATGCACATGCTGCACCGTCACGCGGGGCTCTGGGTCCCGGGCGCGATGCTCGGCTGGGTCGCCGCCGCCGACCTGCTGCGGCTCGGCCTCGACGTGCCATACGTGGGGGAGAGCACCTATCTGGTCGGGTGGCTGGCCGTGCACCAGTTGGGCATGTGCTGGCGCGACGGGCTGCTTCCGGCACGGCGTCCGGCGCTGCTGGCCTGGATCGCAACCTCGGCCGCTGTCCTCGTGCTATTGACCACGGTCGGCCCGTACGAGGTACGGATGGTGGGCGGCAACACCAATCCGCCCAGCGTCGCCCTGATGGCGCTGGCGGCGACTCAGGTCGGGGTGATCCTGCTGATCCGACCGGCCGTGAAGCGGTGGCTCGACCGGCTGGGGCCGTGGACGGTCGTGGTCGCCATGAATTCGGTCGTGCTCACCGTGTTCGTCTGGCACATGACGGCCGCGGTCATCGCGGGGGCGATCGTGTACCCGACGGGTCTGATGGCGCAGCCGGCCGTGGATTCGGCCGCGTGGCTGTGGTGGCGGGTGCCGTGGCTGGCCAGTGCGGCGGTGGTGCTGGCGGGGCTGGTGATCGTCTTCGGCCGCATTGAGTTGCGCCGTCCGGAGCTCACGCCCATGCCGCCCGGACCGGCCCGTACGTCCCTGATCGCGGTCGGGGCCGTTGCCGTGCTCGCCGGACTGATGGGGGTCGCGCTTGCTGGTCAGGGGTACCACGGGCCTGGTGGCCTGCCGCCGGCAGCGGTCGTGGCCTATCTGGCCGGCGCGGCAGCCCTCCGGGCCGCTCGCTCACCACGTTGATTGCGCAAATAGGTGCCCGATGGATCTTGACCTTCGGCCGTCGAACCGTAAGGCTCGGTATGCACGTGCTTGTCGTTAGGGGAAACCGTTCCACGCGCGGGAGGCGCCATGTATCCAGCGGCGTTCGACTA
This sequence comes from Jiangellaceae bacterium, assembly GCA_030146385.1. Taxonomy (GTDB): domain Bacteria; phylum Actinomycetota; class Actinomycetes; order Jiangellales; family Jiangellaceae; genus JASLBX01. The sequence goes on from JASLBX010000581.1 coordinate 12,510, forward strand.
TGTCGCAGTTCGCACGCTTGACGAGGCCCTCGCAGCGCTGTCTGAGGGCGATGAGGACACCAAAATGCTCGCCGGCGGCCAGAGCCTGGTTCCGATGATGAAGCTCCGGCTCGCCACCCCGACCAAGCTCATCGACATCAACCGGATAGCCGGCCTGGCGGGCATCGACGTATCCAACGGCCATCTCGTCGTCGGCGCGTTGACCAGGCACAATGATGTCGTCAACTCCGAACTGGTCAAGGCCGAGAACCACACGATGGCCGCCGCCGCGCCCTGGATCGCCGACCCGCTGGTCCGCAACCTGGGAACGGTCGGCGGCTCACTGGCCCACGCCGACCCGCAGGGTGACTGGGGCTCAGTGATGCTGGCGTGCGGCGCGGAGGTCGTCGCCACCAGCACCCGCGGTGACCGGACCATTCCGGTCACCGAGTTGTTCGTTGACCTGTTCACCAGCGCGCTTGAGCCCGACGAGGTGCTGACCACCGTGCGGGTGCCGCGCTACTCCGGCCCGGCCGGAGGCACCTACCTCAAGCTGGAGCGCAAGGTCGGCGACTACGCGACCGTCGGCGTGGCCGTCCACCTCCAGCTGGACAGCGGCCGGATCAGCCAAGCCGGCATCGCGCTCACTGGCGTCGGCTCGAAGAACATCAAGGCGACCGCGGCCGAGAGCGCACTCATCGGCCAGGAGCCCAGCGACGAACTGTTCGCCGATGCCGGCGAGTTTGCCGCTGCCGCCGCCGACCCGCGTACCGATGTCAGAGGCACTGCCGAGTTCAAGCGCTCGGTCGTCCGTACGTACGTCCGCCGTGGGTTGAGCCAGGCGGCAATCCAGGCCACAGGCCAGGTCGGCTGAGGAGGAGCCCGTGGAAATCACTGTTACCGTCAACGGCGTCGAACGAACGGCGGACGTCGAGCCGCGGGTCCTGCTCGCCGACTTCATCCGCACAGACCTCGGGCTCACCGGCACCCACATCGGCTGCGACACCACCAGCTGCGGGGTGTGCACGGTGCTCCTCGACGGCGCGCCGGTCAAGTCCTGCACCGTCTTCGCCGTGCAGGCCGACGGCCGGAGTATCACCACAGTTGAGGGGTTGCGGACGAATGGCGAGCTCAGCGCAATGCAGCAGGCCTTCAAGGCCGAGCACGGCCTGCAATGCGGGTTCTGCACTCCGGCGATGATGCTGGTGGGGACGCACCTGCTCGAGTCCAACCCAGACCCCTCCGAGGACGATGTCCGGTGGGCGATCTCCGGCAACCTGTGCCGCTGCACCGGGTACGTCAACATCGTCAAGGCGATCCAAACGGCCGCCCGTGAATCGAAGGGAGCCCCGGCATGACCACTGAGACACTCCACCAGAAGTTCGGCCCAGAGGGAATCGGCGGCGTCGGCCACTCGGTCAAGCGTGCTGAGGACGACCGGCTGATTCAGGGCGCCGGCCACTTCGTCGACGACATCGTGCTGCCCGGCATGCTGCATCTGGCGCTGCTGCGCAGCCCGGTCGCCCATGCGCGGATCGTGTCGATCGACACCTCGGCGGCCGAAGCGCTGGAGGGCGTCGTGGCGGTGCTGACCGGCGAGGCGCTGGCGGGGTACAACCTGGCCTGGATGCCGACGTTGTCCGGCGACACTCAGGCCGTCCTCGCCACCGACAAGGTGCGGTTCCAGGGCCAGGAGGTCGCCGCGGTCGTCGCCGAGAACCCGTACGTGGCGTACGACGCTATCGAGCTGATCGACGTCGAGTACGACATGCTGCCGCCGGTGATGAGCCCGCAGGCGGCGCTGGCCGACGACGCGCCGGTGATCCGCGACGACAAGGAGGGCCAGGCCGACAACCGCTGTTACCAGTGGGAGGCCGGCGACAAGGCGGCCACCGACCGCGCGTTCGCGGAGGCCGACCACGTCGTCTCGTTGGAAACCCACTACCCGCGCTCGCACCCGTCGCCGCTCGAGACGTGCGGCTGCGTGGCCGACGTCAGTCCGGCGACCAAGCACGTCACGGTGCACATGACGTCCCAGGCGCCGCACGCGCACCGGACGTTGTTCGCGATGGTCACCGGTCTGCCCGAGCAGAACATCCGGATCGTCTCTCCGGACATCGGGGGCGGGTTCGGCAACAAGGTGCCGATCTACCCCGGCTACGTGGTCGCGACGGCGGCTTCGCTGGTGATCGGCAAGCCGGTGAAGTGGGTCGAGACCCGCTCCGAGAACCTGATCTCCACGGGGTTCGCCCGCGACTACCACATGCGCGGCGATCTGGCACTGACCAAGGAGGGCAAGATCCTGGGCCTGCGGGTCAAGATGCTCTCCGACAACGGCGCGTTCTTCAGCGACGCCCAGCCGACGAAGTTCAAGGCGGGGCTGTTCCACATCGTCACCGGCTCGTACGACTACCCGGCTGCGCACGTGGTCACCGAGGGCGCGTACACGAACAAGGCGCCCGGAGGGGTGGCGTACCGGTGCTCGTTCCGGGTGACCGAGGCGTCGTTCCTCATCGAGCGGCTGGTGCAGACCGCGGCCTACGAGCTGGGCATCGACGCGGCCGAGATCCGGCAGCGCAACTTCATCCAGCCCGACCAGTTCCCGTACACGTCGCCGACCGGGTTCGTGTACGACTCCGGAAACTACCCGGCCGCGCTGCAGAAGGCGCTGGACATCGTGGGCTACGACGAGTTGCGGGCCGAACAAGCGGCGGCGCGCGAACGCGGTGACACCACCCAGGTCGGAATCGGCATCGCCAGCTTCACCGAGGTCGTCGGCGCCGGCAAGGGCAGCGAGTTCGACATCGCCGGCCTGCGGATGTTCGATTCCGCCGAGCTGCGGGTGCACCCGACCGGCAAGGCGATCCTCAAGCTCGGGGTGCGCAGCCAGGGCCAGGGTCACGAGACGACGTTCGCGCAGGTCGTCGCCAACGAGCTCGGCATCCCGTCCACAGACGTCAAGGTGATGGAGGGCGACACCGACAACACGCCGTACGGGCTCGGGACGTATGCGTCGCGCAGCACGCCGGTGGGCGGGGCCGCCACCGCCGTCATCGCCCGCAAGCTCCGCGAGAAGGCGACCAAGATCGCCGCCCACCTGCTGGAGGCCGCCGAGGGCGACATCGAGT
>JASLBX010000583.1 GCA_030146385.1 Jiangellaceae bacterium
GCGTCGCCAAACTGCTGAGCGAGGGAATCCCAGCCGCCGCCGGGCGTCCGCTCCCACCATGGCCCCTCGGTCTCCGCCTGCAGCCCCGCCGAGTGCGACAACAGCTGCGCAATCGTGACCTCGCCGATGGCGGTACCGGGCAAGTGCTTGCCAATCCGATCGGTCAGCGCGAGCGCACCCTCATCGCGCAGCCGCATCACGCATACGCCGACGAAGGTCTTGGTGATCGACCCGATCCGGTACTGGGTGTCAGCCGTCGGTTGCTCGTCCTGCACGCGTCCCCGGCCGCCCCACCATACGAGTGCCCCATCGCGGACGACCCCGGCCACCACAGAGGGCAACCGGTTCGTCGCCTGTTCCTGCGCCAGGCGAAGCATCAGGCGCTCCGCGGTGCGGGGGCGGACGGCGTTGCTCACGAGGTCTCCCTTGCATGTTTTCCGAGGACGGGCCTGCGCACCGGCGAAACGCTAACTTCTGGAGTCGCCGTCCTCCCAGTGCGCCACGAGCTTTCGTTTCAGGGCGAATGTCTGGAGCGGAGTCCACCGCTCATCGAGCGGATGCAATTGCTGGCCGGGTAGTACCTGGTCAATCGGCAGGCGTCCAGAGGTCTCAGGCATGCGGGGATGATGTCGCATTGCCTCGCTGCCCGACCGCGCGGGTCTAGAACTTGCCTCGCCGAGGCCGGACTCTCAGCTAGCGGCCTCGGCAAGCAGCTTCGCGGCGTGAGTGATCTGCTCTCGGGTCGTCCACCGGCCGAGGCTGAATCGGACGGCGGACCGGGCGCGTCCGTCCGCGTCGGAGCCGTCCTGGTTGCCACGTGCCATCGCGGCCACCACGCTGGAGGGTGCCGTGTTGCCGGCATGGCAGGCGGAACCAGTCGCAGCGGCGATGGCTGGAATCGCAGTGAGCAATTGTCGGCCTGGCACACCAAGAATGGAGAGGTTCGCCGTGTTCGGCAGACGTTCAGTCGGATGACCGTTGAGCGCGATCCGGCCCGGCAGCCGCTCGGTCAGAGCTTGATGTAGTTCGTCGCGGAGCTCACGGACTCGGTCTGGTTCGCCATTGGCCAGATCAGCAACCGCGAGATCGGCCGCCGTACCGAAGGCCACGGCAAGCGGGACGTTCTCCGTTCCCGAGCGCAGCCCGTGTTCTTGCCCACCTCCGTACATAACGGGCTCGAGTCGCACTCCACTGCGCACCCACAGGGCGCCGACTCCCTTCGGCGCATACATTTTGTGTCCGACCAGCGTGACCAAGTCCACGCCCAGCCCGCGGACATCGATCCGGATCTTTCCTGGAGCCTGCGCGGCGTCGGTGTGGAAGAGCGCGCCGTGCGCGTGCGCGATCTCGGCCAGCTGTGCGATGGACTGGATAGTGCCAGTCTCATTGTTGGCGTACATGATCGACACCAGCGCGGTCCGGTCGGTGAGCGCATCCGCGAGATCTTCCGGGTGGACCCTGCCGAAGCCGTCCACCGGCAGGAACGTCACATCGACGCCGTGCAGTCGCTGCAAGCTGTGGTACATCTCCAACACCGCGGCGTGCTCGGTCTCCTCGGTGATGATGTGCACTCTCGTTGTCGGATCGGCGAGTGCGGTGCCCCGGACGGCCAGCGCATCGGCTTCTGACCCGCTTCCAGTGAAGACGATCTGACCTCCATCGGCGCCGATAAGTTTGAGGAGCTGGTCCCGGGCGTGCGTCAGCGCCCGCCGGGGTTCCTCGGCGTAGTAGTGAGTGTTGGAGGGATTGCCGAAATGCACCCGCAAGTACGGCAGCATCGCGTCGACCACCCGCGGGTCGGCCGGTGTTGTCGAGTTGTAGTCCAGGTAGATCGGGCCAACCTCAAGACCTGGGTGTCGCCGGTCTGCGTCGGTGCCACGCATCTGTTCTCCAATCATCTATGGAACAACGTATGACAGATAGACGATGAAGACAACGCGCGCTTCGAGAGCGAGCAGGCAGGTGGCCGAGATTGAAACGGCAACAGCCGAATCAGGGCAGCGAGTCGGGAGGGCGAACGGTCAGGGAGTGATCGCCGGGTCGGCTGAGTCAGGCCCTGGCGAATGCAAACCCGTACACTCGTAGCCGTGGCGCGGGGCGATGGTCGGCTGACTCACGAAACCGACCCTCAGGATCGGAGCCCACAGGACGCCTGCGGCATCTTCGGCGTCTGGGCACCGGGCGAGGAAGTGGCGAAGCTTACCTACTTCGGGCTGTACGCCCTCCAACACCGGGGCCAGGAGTCGGCGGGCATCGCCGTCGGCAACCACGAGCAGATCCTTGTGTACAAGGACATGGGCCTGGTCAGCCAGGTTTTCGACGAGGCGACGCTCAACTCGCTGATCGGCCACGTCGCGGTCGGGCACACCAGGTACTCCACGACCGGCGCCAGCCGCTGGGAGAACGCCCAGCCCACGCTCGGCGCCACGGCCGAGGGCACGGTCGCGCTGGCCCACAACGGCAACCTGACGAACACGGCCGACCTATTGGACGTGGTCCGTGAGCGGGTCGGCACCAGTGTTGGCGAGCTGCGCTACGGCAACACGTCCGATACCGCGCTCGTGACGGCCCTGCTCGGCGCCAACCTGGACGTGACGCTGGAGCAGGCTGCACTCGACGTGCTTCCGGAGCTCCGCGGGGCGTTCTCGCTGATCTTCTCCGACGAGTCCGCGCTCTATGCTGCGCGCGACCCACAGGGCATCCGTCCGCTCGTGTTGGGACGGCTGGAACGAGGCTGGGTCGTCGCGAGCGAGACGGCGGCGCTTGACATCGTGGGTGCCGCGTTCGTGCGTGAGGTGGAGCCGGGCGAGCTCGTCGTGGTCGACGAGGACGGGCTACGCACCCGGAGATTCGCCGAGGCCGACCCCAAGGGCTGCCTGTTCGAGTTCGTCTATCTTGCGCGTCCCGACACCAAGATTTCTGGACGGTCCGTCCACCAGACTCGCGTCGAGGTCGGGCGCAGGTTGGCCCGCGAGCATCCTGTCGAGGCGGACCTGGTCATCCCCGTGCCCGAATCCGGTACGCCGGCCGCGGTGGGGTACGCCGAGGCGTCCGGCATTCCGTACGGCATCGGGCTGGTGAAGAACTCGTACGTGGGACGGACGTTCATCCAGCCGTCGCAGACCATCCGACAGCTCGGGATCCGGCTCAAGCTGAACCCGCTGCGTGAGATCGTCGGCGGGCGCCGGCTGGTCGTCGTCGACGACTCGATCGTGCGCGGCAATACCCAGCGGGCGCTCGTCCGGATGTTGCGCGAGGCCGGTGCGAGTGAGGTCCACGTCCGGATCTCGAGCCCGCCCGTGACCTGGCCGTGCTTCTACGGCATCGACTTCGCCTCGCGGGCCGAGTTGATCGCCAACGGGCTCTCGACAGACGAGATCTGCCGGTCGATCGGCGCCGATTCGCTTGGGTATGTCTCGCTGGAAGGCCTGGTCGATGCGACGACCGTCCCGATGAACCGCCTGTGCCGGGCGTGCTTCGACGGTCAGTACCCGGTGGAGTTGCCGGCGACCGCCCATCTCGGCAAGCACGTGCTGGAGCAGGGCGAGCTGCCGATCGCGCCGCCCGGGGCGCCGCGCTCGCTTGGTGACCCCATCGACGGCCTGGACGTGCTGGTCGGCGGCGCCGGTGCCAGCGACGCCTTGACCCGGCCATGACCCCCAACCGTGTGATCATCGGTACTTTCCAGGCAATGTAGCCGGAAAGTGCCGATGATCATGGAGGGAGATGACGAGAGGAGCGCTGTGGCCAGCGACGAGGTGACCTACGCCGCTGCCGGCGTCGATATCGAGGCGGGCGACCGGGCGGTCGAGCTGATGAAGGAGTGGGTCGCGATGGCGCAGCGGCCCGAAGTGGTCGGCGGCCTGGGAGGTTTCGCCGGCCTGTTCGACGCCAGCGCCCTCAAGAGCTACACGCGGCCGCTGCTGGTCACCAGCACCGACGGAGTCGGCACCAAGGTCGCGATCGCCCAGCGCATGGACGTGCACGACACGGTGGGCTTCGACCTCGTCGGCATGGTGGTCGACGACGTCGTGATCTGCGGTGCTGAGCCGCTGTTCATGACCGACTACATCGCCTGCGGCAAGGTCGTCCCCGAGCGGATCGCAGCGATCGTCAAGGGCATCGCACAGGCATGCGCCGCCGCCGGCTGTGCGCTGTCAGGCGGGGAGACCGCAGAGCATCCAGGACTGCTCGGCCCAGACGAGTATGACCTCGCCGGTGCGGTGACGGGCGTGGTCGAGGCCGACCGCCTACTGGGTTCCGACCGGGTGCAGCCTGGCGACGTCGTGGTGGCGATGGCTTCGAGCGGCCTCCACTCGAACGGCTACTCGCTCGTTCGGCATGTCCTCTTCGACGTCGCGGAGTGGTCATTGGACCGTGACGTGCCCGAACTCGGCCGCACTCTCGGCGAAGAATTGCTTGAGCCCACCCGCATCTACGCACGGCAGTGCCTGGCTCTTGCCAAGCACGTTGGCATCCACGCCTACGCACACGTGACCGGGGGTGGGCTCGCCGCCAACCTCGCTCGTGTCATGCCGTCTACCGTCGACGTCGTGATCGAGCGGAGCACCTGGCAACCGCCACCGATCTTCGACCTGGTCGGCGCAACCGGCCGGATCGAGCAAGAGGAACTCGAGCGCACGCTCAACATGGGCGTCGGCATGCTTGCCGTCCTCGAGCCGCGCGACGCCGACAAGGCAATCATGCTGCTCAACGACTGGGGTGTGGACGCCTGGATCGCCGGCGAAGTGCGAGCGGGCGGCGGATCAGTTCAGCTGCACGGCAGCTACACCGCCTGAGGTGGCGTGGTCAGCGTCAGTGCGCGTCGTCGTTCTCGTAGTCGTCGTCTGCCTCGAACTCATCCGACGACTCGTCGCTATCGCTGGCACCCTGAAGCTCACGCTGCAAGGCCTCGAAGTCAGTGTCCAGCGACTGGTACTTCAGTCGACGGGCGACCTTCGTCTGCTTGGCCTTAGCCCGGCCGCGCCCCATAGGTCGACCTCCTCGCACAAAACCGGGGCGACCACAATATTGTCTGCCGCCCTCGGACCCTTCGGTGTCATCTACTCGTAGAGATAACGGTACATGGTCGAGCCCTGTTCCGTCTCGCCCGGTCTGTCCTCGAGCGGAGCCGGGCGTCATGAGCCGGGTCAAGAAGGCAGATGAATCGCATGCAACCTGCTCACTTCGGACATACGGCGCTCGGCGAGCCGGTCGGCGGCTACGGCTGGCGGGACCCCTTCGTCCGCAGCCAAGGTGAAGATCTTCTTCGTCGTGTCGAAGATGTGCTCGGCCTTGCCCTTGGCCCGCTCGAAGGAGAAGCCGTGCAGCTCGTCGGCCACCTGGATGACTCCACCCGAGTTCACCACGTAGTCGGGCGCGTACAGGATGCCCCGGTCGGCCAGTAGCTTCTCGACGCCGGGATGGGCGAGCTGGTTGTTGGCTCCACCACACACGGCCTTGGCCGTCAACACGCCCACCGTGTCGTCGTCCAGCGCGCCGCCGAGTGCGCACGGTGCGTACATGTCGATGTCGGTGCGGATCAGCGCGTCGGTGTCGGAAACCACCTCGACTTCGGGATGCTCGGCGCGCAACCGGTCGATGGCCTGATCATTGACGTCGGTGACGACCACGGACGCTCCGTCGTCCAGCAGCAGGCCGGCGAGCTTGGCGCCCACCTTGCCGACGCCCGCGATACCGACCCGACGCCCGCTCAGGGTGGGGGATCCCCACAGGTGCTCAGCGCAGGCTCGCATGCCCTGGAAGACACCGAACGACGTCAGCACGCTGGAATCGCCCGCGCCACCTTCGGCGGGTGAGCGTCCCGTGACCCACGCGCACTCGCGGGCGACGATGTCCATGTCGGCGACGTACGTCCCGACGTCGCACGCGGTGATGTACCGGCCGCCGAGAGATGCCACGAAGCGCCCGTACGCTCGCAGGAGCGCTTCGGACTTGTCCTTGTCCGGATCGCCGATGATGACGGCCTTGCCACCGCCGAGGTCCAGGCCGGCCAGGGCGTTCTTGTACGCCATGCCCTTGGACAGTTCCAGGACGTCGGCCAGCGCTTCGTCCTCGGATTCGTAGGGGTAGAAGCGGGTGCCGCCGAGGCCTGGACCCAACGCCGTTGAATAGATGGCGATGATGGCCTTGAACCCGGACGCTTCGTCCTGGCAGAACACGACCTGCTCATGGCCGGTATGCCGGCCGAATACACCGCTGGGTTTCGACGTTTCGGTCACGATGGTGACCCCTTCGCGTCTTGGGCCCGCCTGCCATGACAACCCAGGTCGTGGGCGGCACGGCGCCAGCGGGCGGGATTGAGTTGTGGTCTTAGCGTAACTGGCCTGTCCGCGCCGCCGTAGCCGTGCCACGATGGCGTTGTGCGGACGCGAACCCTGGCGCCTTATGCCGCCTACCTGCGGGTGTACTCACCGCTGGCCGCGTTCGCTGATGGCGTACGGACGCGTTTAGAGCGCTACGCCGCGGACGCCACCTTGCCGAACCGCCACCACGTGCTGGCCCGCGAGCAAGCAGCCTCGCTCGCCCGTACGCTTATGACGCCGCCGGTCGTCGCGCCTGGGGAGGAGTCACAGGACGCGTACGTGTTGCAGGACGGCGCTTCATATTTCGTCTGCCCGGTGCAGGACCGGCTCCGCTGCTGGGTGGCGATCAGCGAGTTGCAGGCGAGCCTGCCGGAGTCGATTGCCGACGCCTTCCTGCCCCCAGCCGCGACCGGCCAGGCCGAGTTCGACTACGCGATCTGGCAGGCCGACCATCCGACCGAAGTGCCGCACATCCTGACCGCTACCTGGCATGTCCCCGCACGCTGGTTCGTCCCTTTCCGGTCCAATGAGCGTGACCTGACGATCGGGCCCGAGCAGCGGTCGCTGATCTACCGCACGCGCATGGTCGAGGCGCGCCGCCGACTCGCGCGGGCCGCTCGGGCGTTGCGTCGCGGCGAGGTGGACAGTTCTGTGCTCGAGGCGGTCGACGATCTTGGCCGCTGGCTGGAGGCCTTTCACCCGCACGGTTGGGTCGAGCTCGACTACGGCGGGCTGGTTCATTGCGTCAGCGACGACGAGCTCCAGGCCGACAACTCGCCGGGCGACGTGGCGGCGGCAGTGGCGGCCATCGCGGACGGTGACACCAGGCGCGCGGCGAGCGCCTACCGCCGGGTGGTGGAGCGCTGGGAGCCGGTTCAGGCGCGCGAACACGCCTCATAGCCGGAACCGTTCAGAGACACGTGAGATGACCGTTGTGTTGGGGTCGCAACATTCGTGGTCTCTGCGTAGTCTTAGTCCCGTAGATGGAGGAGTCGGCCGAATGGCCCATATACATTTGGCCCATCGGCGGTTCCGTCCGTCTTGGATTGTGGGTGGAATACCCCATGTGACGGAGTAGGTAGGTTACTCCGCACCTGACACAGGAGGTGACGATGGCGACGAGGACTCAAGACGCCGAGCCCCTCCTCACGCCTGCCGAGGTAGCTGCGATGTTCCGGGTTGATCCGAAGACGGTCACCCGTTGGGCAAAGGCTGGAAAGCTGACGTCGATCCGGACGCTCGGGGGACACCGGCGCTACCGGGAATCCGAAGTTCGCGCACTGCTGCAGGGCCAGATCCCGCAGCAGCGCGACGAGGTCGACTGAGCAGGCGCGAGAAGCACGTTCGGTGGCCGTCAACAGCGACGGCCACCGAGCGGGGCATCTCTTTCGTGGTGGACAGGGGCGGGATCGATCCGCCGACCTTCCGCTTTTCAGGCGGACGCTCTTCCGACTGAGCTACCTGTCCATGTGCGGCGCGCGTCGAGTGTATCCGACATCCCGCCGCCCCCCGAAATCTGTTCCTGAATGATCACGTGAAGTGGGTAATCCCCATGTAAACGTGGCGTGCAAGCCGCGCAAAGGCCGGGAAGGCCGCGCAAAGCTGATGATCACCGCTGCCGGTTCAGGCGCCCAAGGTATTCGTTGTACGCCATCCGTTGGGCTTCGGCGTCTCCTTCCCTCCGGTCGAAGCGGCGGGCTTCCCGCTCGTCCGACCGCGACCACTGGTACAGCAGCAGGACGAGGATGGCCAGTCCCGGCAACTCACTGGCCCCCCACGAGATCTGGCCGGCCAGCCGCTGGTCGGCAAGAGCATCCGGCAGCCACGCGATATCGGTGGCGAGCGCCCGGTAGTAGCTACCGGCGATCAGCCGCGCCGACTCCATTAGGGCAAGCCCGAACAGCGTGTGGAACACGATTGCGGCAAACTGCAGGCCGATCCGTGCGAGGTACGGCGGACGCTTCGGAAGCGGATCGATTCCGACGAGCACCTCGTAGAACAGAAAGCCCGTGAGCAGGAAATGCAGGCTCATCAGGGTGTGGCCGTGGTGGTTGCGCATCGCCGCTTCGAACAGGCCGGTGAAGTACACCATGAACGGCCCACTGACAAAGAGGACGAGCGCCACCAGCGGATGGGTGAGGACGCGAACCACCCGGCTCTGCGTCACGACGAGCAGCCACTCGCGCGGACCCCGCTCGCCCCGCGGAGCCGGCCGTATCGCCCGCAGCGCAAGCGTCACCGGCCCGCCGAGGACGAGGAACACCGGGCACACCATCATCAAGATCAGGTGCTGCCCCATGTGGACGGACAGCATCGTCATGCCGTACGTCATCAACCCGGACGTCTGCACAAAGGCGACGAGGCCGACGCCGGTCAGCCAGGCGACCGTCCGTCCGATCGGCCAGCGATCCCCACGGCGGCGCAGCCGCTGCACTCCGGCGAGGTACAGCAGGACCGCCGCGAGGCAGCCGAGGCCGAACGCGGCGTCGGGGAACCACTGGGTGACCAGGCGCCCGGCCGTCGGCTCGGGCGGGATCGGGAAACCGAGGAGCGATCTCGCTAAGGAAATCCGGCCCGGGTCTTCGGGCACCGGCGGCTCGGTCCGGCTCAGTGCGACAGCCAGCCCGATCGCCGCCGCCATCACCGCGACCTCACCTGCTGCAAGCCGGCGGAACGCGCCGCGCCGGCCCGTCGCGAGCGCCGGCAGAGTCCGTTCCCGATGCCGGTTGCCGAAGAATCCGAGGGCGATCAACGCGGCGACCTTGCCGAGGAGCAGCACGCCGTACGCCGTCGTGAACAGGTCGGTGAGCGCGCTGAGCCGTACCCACGCGTTCATGACGCCGCTGGCCGCGACCATGACGAAACAACCCAGCGCAACTGTGGAGTAGGCATGACTGACACGGGGCAGCTCGCGGCCCCGCCCTGCGGCGTACCAACTGACGGCGATCAACCCACCTACCCAGAAGGACATCGCGACGACATGCACGAGCAGCGACACCTGGGCGGAGTGGTGGTAGTCGCCGGACCCCGCGTGGCCCGCCAGGGTCGGGGGGACGAGAGTGGCCACGGCGAGGAGCAGGACCGCAATCGCCCCGCCGTGCCCCAGGGTGAGGCGGGTCGCCGGAACCAGCGCCATCGCCAGGACGAACACCATCGCGTACGCCTGGCCCTGTTCCGTACTGGACGTGTAGCTCGCGAACGACTCGTTGGTCAGGGCTTCACTCAGCGGCATGCCCAACAGGTCCGAGAGCGTCAGGAGGTGGACCGTTGCCGCCGCCGCTGCCCAGACCAGAGATGCAAGGGCCGCCGCACGCATCGTGACCAGCGCATCTCGGCCCAGCTGACCGTCCGGCGCGGGAAGCATCACTGCGAGCGCGATGAAGCCCACCGCGATCGCGCCGGCCCCGTTCAGCACCATCTTGGCGACCGGAA
>JASLBX010000002.1 GCA_030146385.1 Jiangellaceae bacterium
TGATGGGCTGAGTGACCGGACGGCCTTGGCGAGCACTGACGAATACCGGTCATGCCGCCAGTGAGGAAGATGTTCGCCAACGGCCACGCGCAGAAACGTGTCGGGGTCCGGGTAATCAGCGATCCAACCCATCACGCCGACCTTCGGACCATCCGTATTGCTCCACGTAGTGTCTTGGTCACTCAACTTCGCGAACAGCTGAATCTCAACCGACAACCCAACCGTGCGCCACTGGTCGGCAAGCTGCCGAACGAGCGGTTCAGCAAATTCTGGCGCGATGATCGTTAACGTGAAGTTGCCGCCGACCACATCGGCGATGCGTTGCGCTGCTCGGTCCGCGTCGTGAGACGGCGCGATGCCTGGCACATGTCCAGGAATGCCAGGAGGGACGAATCCTCCTCGCGCGGCGGTGGATAGGCACCAGTTCGCCGCCAGAGAGTCACGGTCGACGGCAATAGCCATCGCCCGCCGCAGCCGCCGATCGTCGAGCGGTGGCACTTCGGGGTCGACCCAGTAGAAGAAGGTAAGGAAACCGTCAGTCCGCCGCACATACTCGTGTGGGAAACGGCGGCGCAGGCGATCGAGGATCTCGACCCTGGTCGACCATGGGTCTGCAAGAACGTCGACCTCGTCGGCCAGATAGAGCTCCTCGTGGCTGGGGTCCGACGGCTCAGTGATCTTAAGTCTGATCTGCTTGACATTGCCGCTCGCCGAGCCATGGTAGTGAGGGTTGCGTACCAGCGTCAGGCTCTCGCCGGGTTCCCAGGACCCCAGCACGAATGGGCCGTTCGACACGATGGTTTCCGGTCGGCACCAGTCGCGGCCGTGCACATTAACGAGATGCCGCGGTATCGGCAGCAGCGCTCCGTTGGCCAGGTTGTACATGAAGTAGCTCGTGGGTTCAGCGAGCGTAATTACGAGCGTACGGTCGTCGACGGCGTGAACTCCCCCTCGCTCTGCCGGCCCGCTTGCCTCGGGAACGTCGCGTGATCGGGCCACCGGTGCCAGGAGGGACAACTGAAACTGTGCGCCGGTCGCCGGGTCGAGCGCTCGCCGGTGGGCGCTCACGAAGTCATGGGCCGTCACCTCTCGGCCGTCGCTCCACACCACGTCGTCGCGCAGGTGGAAGGTGTAGCGCCGCCCGTCACTCGAGATCTCCCAGCGCTCGGCGACATCAGGGATGACGTTCGCAGCGCCGTCGAATCGGACAAGCCCGCTGAACAGCACCGAGTCAAAAGGCGGATCATTAGAGGGCTGCGGATCAAGCGACCGGGGCTCGGCCGAGGCGAGTCGAAGCGTCGCCGTGCCGGATGATCTCCCTGCGCTCTTGTCGGCGGTGGGCAACAACGCAAATGCTTCGTCGAATGCCTGCTGTGCATTTTTGTGATCGAACGCTGTCTGGTGGGTAAGGCCGATCCGCATCAACGCCCCGGCCAGCCGTTCATTGTCGCCACGCTCCCGAAGCAGCTCGACTGCACGGCCGTAGGCAGCCACGGCTTCATCGTGAGCTTGCAGCAGCCGGGCACGGTCGCCGGTTTGAATAAGGTACGGGACGGCCCGATCTGCGTCTCCCGCCCGCGCGTAGTGATGGGCCAGCTGCGCAACCACGGGCTCCACATTGTCCGAGCGGAGGCCCTCCAGTTCAGCCGCGACCAAGCCGTGGGCGTGTGCGCGCGCACCCTCAGCCAGTCGATCACGCAGGAAGCTTTGGAATTGCGCGTGGCCGAACCGGTAACGCGTCAGCGACTGCCCGCCCGATCGTTCCACAGTGTCCTCGCGAACCAGACCGTGTACTCGGTTGAGCCGCTCGGCCAGCAACCGATGTGCATCCCACTCATCGATGCCGGCAACCCGCGCCGCCACCTCCGCCGTGAAGTATTCGCCCTCGACCGCTGCAGCGGTAAGCAGCGCTTGCTCCTCAGGACTGAGCCGGTCGAGCCGCTGCTCGATGACCGCCGCGACTCTCGCCGGGACGTGGTCCCAGTTCACACCGCGACGCGCTGCCCACGAGTTAGTCGTCACGCGCACGAGATCGCCCCGTGCCCTCAGCTCCCGGATCGTCTCGAGAACCAACAACGGGTGGCCGCGAGTACGCCGGTAGAGCGCCTCGCGCAGCGCCTCGTCAAGTTCGGGAACCTGCAGGTCAAGCAGTGCATCGCAGAGCTCACGTTCAGCGACCTGGTCTATCGCGTCAAGGTCGAGGATCGACTCACCGACGTCGCGGTCCGACTCCAACACCGACTTCCGCAGCACAGCCGCCGCCTGACCCGACGCGCCCGCCACCTCGCTACCGCGGTAGGCACAGACCACGAGGATGCGGGCGCCGGTCAAAGCTCGAGTGAGATGAAAGAGCAGGTCGGCCGACGCGGTATCCACCCATTGCATATCGTCCAACATCACCAGCAGTGGCTGGCGCTCTGACAGCGAGTGGAGCACCCTGGTCACTTCATCCGACACATCACTCTGCACCGCGTCGGCAAGAGCAGAAGCCACGACGCCCATTCCTAGCCGTTCGCTGACCGTCTCTGTTGAAACCAGCACATCGAGCAGGCGTGGCCCGTAATCGATGACCGACCGCGCGACCGTCGCCGCAAACTCCCACAGCCGCCGGGCCTGCTCGCTGGCGAGCTGATCGGCCTGCAGCGGCGGCTGCCGATCAGCGAGAAGCATCCGGAAGGCGTCGCGGACCGGAAAGTATGGATCCGCGAGACCGCCCAAGCTCGTCCCGGCACCGCGTACGACAACAAGGTCTTGGACCGCGTCGCACGCCCGGTCGGCAAAACCGGTGAGCAAGGCGGTCTTTCCCATGCCCGCTTCTCCAGTGACGAAGATGACGCGGCCGCGCCCTTCAAGGGCCACCGACAAGTGGGACTGCAGCCAGGCCAACTCCCCGTCGCGTCCGACGACACGGCTCCGCTCCGCGGCGCGTGAGCGCACAAGCCAGGCCGGCACCGATCCGAGATCACCGTATGGAGCAGCACCGACAAGCCTCCCAGGCGACACCTCGCCCAGCCCGGCGGCGACGAAGCGCTCCCGCTGATCCAGGGGCAGGCGCAACGCGTCCGCCAACTGCGTCGCCATCGTCCGAGACGGACGCCGCTCATCGCGCTCGATCTTCTTGAGAGCAGAGGTCGAGCAGCCTACCCGGCGGGCTAGCGCGTCGCGCGTTAGGTCGAGCGCGAGCCGACGCCGGCGGACCCAGTAGCCGAACGAATTCGGAGTGCCCCCCATCTTGTGTCCCTCGTGTGCCCCTTAGGTACCCCCAGCGTAACCAGCGCCCTGGTGATCTGAACAGCAACTATGAACCCATAAGGAGGACGGCGATGAAGCGCACAATCATCGGGACGGCCATGGCATTCACATTCGCCCTGACCGGATGCGGCGGCGACGACGTCAACCCGCTCCCGCCGGCCCAAGTTGTCCCGGACGATGCCGCCGAACGACAACCGCTCGATGACGACGCTGATCTACGCGATCGGCCTTGGGGCGGCCAAGACTTCGAATGACCGGCCGGGGGGGTGATGGCGCCACGGCCACAACTTGGCCGTGGCGTCGTCGCGTCCATCCGCCTACACGTGCGGGCCGCTTGAGTCCCGGGTCGCCGTCAGGATCGGCGGCTCGCGAGTCGCCACGATGAAGTCGCGGTACACCGATCCGGATCGACTGACTGATCGGATCAAGGCCACCGGTGGTGATCCGTCCCGCTACTTCCGCGAGTTCTTCGCCCTGCTCAGCGAGCAACTGAAACAGCTCAGCGCCCGACCCGGCCGGATGGACGCCTCCGTCCTCACCTTCGCCTCGGTGCTCAACGCGATCCTGGTCGATCAGCGCTCCACCATTCACCGGGGTCGGGCCGGTCGAAGTACCGGACGACTACGTCCGCACAGTCAGGACGTGGTTCTCCGGCCGCTGAGCGTCCGCGGCCTGAATGAGGTCACCGACGAGGGTGTCGGCGATCCGCTCCTCGGGCACGGCGACGTCGCGATCTCGTATGGCTTGGGCGAGCTCCCGGTCCCACGGCGTGTCCGGCACACGGCCCACCTTTACCGAGGGCTCAGCCGCCGCTGGATTCCCCAGCCCAGCCAGATAGTCAGCACTGCTCATCCGCCACGGCCGTGCCCCGGTGGTGGCCATGATGTACGCCGCGATCCGCAGCCCGTCCCCGTCGAAGTCGCCGTGGTAGTACAGCGTGGCGCCACCGGACGCCAACCGCTGCAGCAGCCCGATGCCCGCCCCGTTCGGCCACCCGGACGTGCACACGAGCGGCGGCATCCGCCGGCCGAGTCGCCGCAAAGCGATCTCCAGCACAGCCGGGTTCTCCACGATCCAGACATCACCATCCACGGTCAGCTCGGACCCAGATGCGATCTGAGCAAGCGTCACCGCGCACGCCTCGGACGCGTCGGCCCATAGGCGGAGGCTCCGCGCCAGCGGTTTGTCACCTGCCGGTCGAAGGCCGCCGACCAACACGGTCGTGGACAGCGCATTGCACGCGACCCCGACCTGCTCCCAGAGCGCCCGCCGACCGCTCGCAGGCGTCGGTGCCTGCGCTCCGT
>JASLBX010000036.1 GCA_030146385.1 Jiangellaceae bacterium
ACCGCATGGCGAAACGACCCCTCGTGATCGCGTTCGATGTCATCGAGACCCTGTTCCCCCTGGAGCCCATCCGGCAGGGGCTGATCGACGCCGGTGAGCCCGGGCACGTGCTTGAGTTGTGGTTCTCCCGGCTTCTGCGCGACGCCTTCGCGGTGGTCGCCAGCGGCGGCTACCGGCCGTTCGGCGAGTTCGCGGCCGCGGCACTGCGCTCGAGCGCGACCTCACCCCTGACCGATGAACAGATCCAGGCCGTCCTGTCCGGCTTCCCCGAGCTCGACCCGCACCCGGACGTCGTGCCCGCAGTGCGGCACGTGCGCGACGCCGGCATCCGGATGATCACCCTGACGAACGGGTCGGCGGCGAACACCTCGGCCCTGCTTCGGCGCGCCGGCATCGAAGACGACATCGAGCAGGTGCTGTCGGTGGACGACATTCAGCGGTGGAAGCCGGCGCCGGAGATCTACCGGCACGCCGCCACCAGCACGGAGGTCCCGCCGGACCGTGTCGCTCTGGTCGCCGCCCACGCCTGGGACACCCACGGCGCCCATGAGGCCGGGCTCGTCACCGGCTGGATCAGCCGGCTCGAGGACGAGTTCCCCAAGGTGTTCTCGCCACCGGACGTCACCGGCCCTGACCTCGGCACGGTCGTGGACGGCCTGCTGGCCCTTCCCGACTGATCCCAGGCGTCAGCGGGCCGCCTCGCCTCGCAGGCGAGTCCGCGCTTCGCCGTAGCTGGACGTCTCGTACGCCACCATGACCCACAGCAATACGGTGACACCGGCCAGCGTCGCCAGTGACGGAACATCACGGACGGCAGGAACGGCCGCGAGCAGAACCACCGCAACGCCCAGCCGGTGCCAGTTGACCGAGTGAGCGTTGCGCAGCCGCAGCGCCACATGCGCCAGCAGGTACAGCGCAACGCCGCCTAGCAGTGCGGAGGCCGCAACCGCGCTCAATGGCTCGTCCACGTGGTGCAGCGTGTTCTCCAGGCCGACGGCGACCAGCACGATGCCTGCCGCCATCGGGAAGTGCAGGTAGGAGTACGAGTCCCGGGCCAGCGCATTGCGTTCGCGACCCTCGGCTGCGTGCGTCACGCGCCGCTCCGTGATGAGGGCCACGACGTCGAAGTACAGCCACCACAGCGCCGACGCGAGGGCCACTCCGAGCACGGCCGCCGTAATTACAGTGGCCGTCATTCCAACGTCCGCTCCGACGCCAAGGACCACGATTGATTCCCCGAGCGCCAGAATGATGATCAGTCCATGCCGCTCGGCGAAATGGGCCGGGACGAGCTTCCAGCCGGCTACACCGAAGATCGCCGGGCCACCGAGGTCCAACAGGATGGCCACCGCCCACATGGCGCCCTGTGCGACCCCGTCCAGGAACGACGCGACCGTGAGCAGGGTGACTGCGATGCCCGTGCTGACCGCGAGCGTCACGACCGAGTGCCGCAAGTCCGGGATATCGCCGCTGGCCAACACGAACAGCACAATGTGAGCTATCCGCACGACGCCGTATGCCAGCGCGAACGCCAGCCCCAAGTCGCCGAAGGCGTCCGGAACGGCCAGCGCCACGACGAGGAGCGCAGCCATCGCACCGAACATCGCGATGCGGATGGGACCTTCCTCGGGATCGATGACGCTGGTCAACCACGCGTAGCCGGCCCACGACCACCACAGCACCGCGAGCACCATCAGCCCGCGGACGATGCCCTCCCAGGAGGGTTGGGCGATCATTAGGGCGGTGCACTGGGTGAAGGCGAGCACGAAGACCAGGTCGAAGAACAACTCCAGGAAGCGCACCTTCGCCCCGCCGCGCATGACCGCACGGACACGCGGACGGTGGGCTGCGGCCGCATCGTCAGAGCTCACAAGACCCCCTTGGCCATGAGCTGTAATGAAGTAATCGGCGCCGATCCTACTCGGCCTACGTGGCATCACGCGGCCGAGTTGCGACGACTCCCGCCGCCAGCACGACGACGTAGCCAGCGAGCACGGCCGCGCCGAGCGTCGACCGCCCGCACCGGGTCGAAGCTCTTGGTCAGCCCGCCGACCACGATGTGTCCGGTGCTTGCCCGTCCTTCGTCATGGTGCTGATCACGCTGGTAACCAACTCGGCGACCGTGAACCCGGCGGCATCGGGGTCGGGAGAACCGGCGTCCAGCCAGGCAAGCAAGGCCTCGATGACGACGGCCGGAACGAGAGCCGCCGCCCACCGCTGCCGTGCAGGATCTTTGATCACCTGCCGCAGGTACGGCTCGGCCGTCTTGGCCATCGCCGCACGCAGCCAGTCCGCGTGTTCCCGGAACTCCGGCTCGCGGCCCGAGTGCCGGAAGAACAGCCGGAACCCATCGGGGTTGTCGCGGGCCACGCCGGCCAGGCCTTCGATGCTGCCCTGGCTGAGCTGGTCGGGTGCCCCGGTGGCCGAGACCAGTTGTTTGGCGACCTCGTCGAGCGCGGCCTGGTAGAGGTCGGACTTGGACTCGAAGTGCCGGTAGATCAATACCTTACTAACGCCGGCCGCGGCCGCGACGTCGTCGAGGCTCGTCGCAGCGAACCCGTTGTGGGCGAACGCGCGCGTCGCCGCAGCCACCAGCGAACGGCGGCGTTCCGGCCGCTTGAGGAGTTTCGGCTGCTCGCCGTCCATTCGCGGCGCCCTTCTGTTAACTCTAGAGTTGACACTTCTACGTTAACACACCATCGTAGAGGCATGGGACATCGCAGACCTGTCTTCGCTCGCATCTACAGCCGCCTCACCGGACCGATGGATGAGGGCGGTGTCGCGGAGCACCGCCGCCGCGTCCTGGCCGGGCTATCCGGTCGGGTGCTGGAGATCGGCGCCGGCGATGGCGCGAATTTCCCGCACTACCCGGGCGAGATCACCGAGGTCGTCGCGGTCGAGCCGGAGCCGTACCTGCGCGCCAAAGCGCAGGAGCGTGCCGCGGAGCTCACACTCCCCATCGAGGTGGTCGACGGGTTGGCCGAGCAGCTTGACCTCACCGACGGCAGCTTCGAGGCTGCGGTCGCCACGCTCGTGCTGTGCACGGTCGACGACCAGGCCCGGGCGTTGCGCGAGCTGTACCGCGTCCTCCGGCCGGGCGGGGAACTCCGCTTCTACGAGCACGTGCGCGCCGAATCGGCGCCGATGCGCGCCGTCCA
>JASLBX010000079.1 GCA_030146385.1 Jiangellaceae bacterium
GGGGCTCATGTTGCCGATGGTGGCGCGGTTCGCGAGCGGCACGGCGCCGACGCCGGCACCGTAGAACTCCACGAACTTGCCGACCACACCGTGCTCACGCAGCATCTCGGTGATCGTCAGCACCAGGTCGGTGGCCGTGGCGCCGGCCGGCAGCTCGCCGGCCAGCTTGAAGCCGACGACGTGCGGGATCAGCATACTCACCGGCTGGCCGAGCATCGCCGCCTCGGCTTCGATGCCGCCGACGCCCCAGCCGACGACCCCGAGGCCGTTGACCATGGTGGTGTGGCTGTCAGTGCCGACACAGGTGTCGGGGTAGGCGATGCCGTCACGGGTCATCACCGTGCGGGCCAGGTGCTCGATGTTGACCTGGTGGACGATGCCGGTGCCCGGCGGGACGACCTTGAAGTCCTCGAAGGCGCCCTGCCCCCAGCGCAGGAACTGGTAGCGCTCCTTGTTGCGCTGGTACTCCAGCTCGACATTGCGCGCGAACGAGTCCGGCGCGCCGAACACGTCCGCGATCACCGAGTGGTCGATCACGAGCTCGGCCGGGTTGAGCGGGTTGATCTTCGACGGGTCGCCGCCGAGGTCGCGCATCGCCTCGCGCATGGTGGCCAGATCGACGATCGCCGGGACGCCGGTGAAGTCCTGCATGATGACGCGCGCCGGAGTGAACTGGATCTCGGTGCTGGGCTTCGAGGTGGCGTCCCAGTCGACGATGGCGCGCACGTGGTCGGCCGTGACGTTCGCGCCGTCCTCCGTGCGCAGCAGGTTCTCCAGCAGGATCTTCAGGCTGTACGGCAGCCGTCCGATGTCGCCCGCGGCCGCGAGCCGGTAGATCTCGTAGCTCTCGCCGCCCACCTGGAGGGTTCCCTTGGCGCCGAAGCTGTCCTTGCTGGTCACGTCACTACCCGCCTTCCGTGTTCGTCCGTTGCCACCATCGTCGCGGATGGCGGCCGTGCTCGTGAGGCGAAGCTCTGCCCAATCCGCGAGCAAAAGAAGTCTTGAGCTCAAGATACACGACGTAAAGGTTGTTGGCCATGTGGGGTCGCTTAGATGTTGGGGGCCACTTCTGCGGCGATCAGTTCGAGGTGGTCGATGTCGTCGAGGTCGAGGACCTGGAGGTAGAAACGGGACGCGCCCAGCTTGCTCAGCGACCGGAGCCGCTCGGCCAGCTCGGCCGGTGTGCCGCCGAAGGCGTCGTTGCGCAGTTCTTCCGGATCGCGCCCGATGGCTTGGGCGCGCTTGGTGAGTTCGGCGTCGTCTGCGCCCACGCACACCGTGGCAGCGACCGAGTAGACGATTTCGTCCGGATCGCGTCCGGCGGCTTCGCAGGCCTGCCGCACGCGGTTGAACCGCTCGGAGAGCTCGTCATCCGGAGCGCGGAAGCTGTTGTACTCCGCGGCGAACCGGGCGGCGATCGCCGGCGTCCGGCGTGGTCCGGTGCCGCCGACGATGATCGGGACGGTCGGCTGGGCAGGCTTGGGCAGTGCGGGCGAATCGGTGAGGTTGTAATGCGTGCCGTCGTACGAGAACCGGTCACCGACGGGCGTCGACCAGAGCCCGGTGATCAGCTCTAGCTGTTCCTCGAGCAGGCCGAACCGATTGGCTGGAAACGGGATGCCGTACGCCTGGTGCTCGGCCTCGAACCAGCCCGCACCTAGGCCAAGCTCGACGCGACCCCCGGACATCTGGTCGACCTGCGCCACCTGGATTGCGAGCGCACCCGGGTAGCGGAACGTCACCGGTGAGACGAGTGTCCCCAGCCGGATGTGGGACGTTTGACGGGCCAGGCCCGCCAGTGTCGTCCAGGCATCCGTAGGCCCGGGCAGGCCATCGATGTGCTCACCCATGTGCATGTAGTGGTCGGATCGGAAGAAGCCGTCGAAGCCGAGCCGCTCGGCCGCCTGCGCGACACGAAGCAGGTCGTCGTACGAAGCCCCTTGCTGGGGTTCGGTGAAGATCCGCAGGTCCATGAGTTCCACCCTGCCATGCCGCTTACCCACGGTGAGCTGTGGCATGCTTGGCGGTCACAGGCGGGGGGTGGTCATAGGGTGGCGCTCCTGGCATTCGGCGATGTCGAGATCGACCTCGACCGCTATGAAGTCCGGCGCAGTGGTGACGTGGTGTGGACCGAGCCGCAGGTGTTCGATGTGCTCGTCCACGGACCGGACCGAGCGCGGTCGCCGAAGCGATCTCGGCCGGTGCTCACCGGCAAGTGGTCGACCACCTCAATGCGGTTCTGCGGCATCGTGATTCGCTCGACGCCGGGCAGTACGCCACCCTGCTCGTCCAGCAGGCCAACTCGCTCTACCTGGTCAACCGGTTGAGGAGTCCTTGCGCGCGGCCGAGGAGGCGGTCACGGCGGCAGCGGCCGTCCGAGACGAGCACCTGACGGCACAGGCACAGATCGCGCTGGCCCGTACGGTCCTGTGGGCCCGCGGGCCAGATGCCTCGCAGCTTGCGGCACGGCGTGCCCTTGAGGTCCTGGGTTCCGATGGTGACCCGGAACTGCTCGCTATCGCGTACGCCGATCTGGCCCGCGCCCTGGGCCAACTCACCACGATCGGCTCAATTGCGGAAGGAAACGACGAAGCTTTAGTGGCGGCCTCGCGCGCCCTGAGCCTGGCGCGCGAACTCGGGCGCAAGGACCTGGAGGGTTACGCGCTCATCTATCTCGGTTGTGAACGGCTCGCCCTCGGCGACAATGAAGGCGAGCGCGACTTGGAAGCCGCCATTGGAAATCTGCGCTGCTCACCTCGTGCCGAGTTCGCCGTGCGAGCATGCGTCAACGCTGCCGGTGCGGCATACCGATCCGCCCGCTTCGACGACGCCGAGCGCTACGTCGAGCTAGGAATCCAGCTTGCCAAGGAGACCGAATTCGCATCTGGCGAATACCGGCTCGCGCTAACCCGTGCGGCAGTCCGCTTCAGCAGCGGCAGATGGGCTGAGGCTCGACACGAGCTCGAAGCACTTCTCGCGCTGGGTGGTGAGCCCGGCATCATGGGCCCGCTGGCCCGTACCCTGCTCGCTCGGATCCTCGCCCGCGTCGGTGAGAGCGCCGCGGCTGACCGCACGCTAGAGCCGGCCATCGCGGCGGCCGCGGATAGTGACGAGATTCGCCTGCTCGGGCCGGTGACGATTGCGCAGGTGGAGCTCGCGTGGTTGGCCGGCCACGAGTTGGACCTGATCGCCGTCGCGAAGCCAGTGCTGTCGGCGCCCGCTACGCGCGGCCGCGCGGTCAACCGAGGTGAGCTGGGCCGGAATCTCCAGCGAGCCGGCCGTCGCGTCCCCGAGATGCCCGACGCGCCCGAACCGTGGCGGTCAGGTTTGGCGGGCGACTCGAAGAACGCCGCGGTCCTTTGGGAGGCACGCGGCGAGCCGTACGAACGAGCTCTGGAGTTGATCAGTGGCGGTGAGCCCGCCGCTGTCGAGGCTGGTGCCGCCATCCTCCGCGACCTCGGAGCCGTGGGCGCATACCCTCGGTCAGCGGGCGCGCGCTCGGGCTGACGTTGTGACCGCTGGCGCGGGCCTTTACGCGGCAGGCCCGCCTTTGCGCGGCTTGCCAGCGGCGTTTACGTGGGGATTCCCCTCTTTACGTGGTCATTCCGGAGGAGGGCGAGGGACTCGATGTGGTGGGTCATCGGGAACAGGTCGAATGCTCGGAGGTCGCGGAGTGTGTAGCCCAGTTCGGCGAACGTCGCGAGGTCGCGGGCCAGAGCTGCCGGGTCGCAGGCCACGTAAGCGACGGCGCGCGGCCTGAGGGCTGCGACGCCGCGCACCACTGCCGCGCCGGCGCCCGCGCGCGGCGGGTCCAGCACCACGATGTCCACTGGGTCGGACGGGAGTGCCCGGTCGACCCGCCCCTGGACGAGTCGCACCCACGGCACGTCGTGCAGGTTCCGGCGGGCGTCGGCGACGGCCCGGCGGTCGGACTCGACGGCTGTCACCTCGCCCGCCGCGCCGACGCGGTCGGCCAGCGCTCCGGCGAACAGCCCGACGCCTGCGTACAGGTCCAGAACCCGCTCCCCCGGCTGCGGGTCCAGCGCCGCCAGCACTGCATCCACGAGCACGTTTGCCGCGCCGGCATGGACCTGCCAGAACCCGCCACCGCTGACCCGCCACTCCCGGCCGGCGGCCTGCTCGGTGACGTACGTCCGTCCCTTCACACGGTTGCCATCGACGACTACGGCCGTGCCGTCCGGCAGTTCTGGTACCCGGACCCGGCCGTCCTCGGCGACCGACCGGACGACCACGGACCGCTCGCCGGTCGATGACGCGATCGCCTCGACCGACGCAGCTCCCGGCCAGGCGTGGCCGGGCACGTCCAGGTCGCGGATACGCTCGTGGGCGATGAGGCAGTCGTCGATCGGCTCGATCTCATGCGACCGGTGCCTCCGCAATCCTGCCCGGCCGTCCTGCGACACCGCGAATGTCACGCGGGTTCGCCATCCCAGGCCGTTTGCGGGCGCGCCGGGGACCGGCTCGACCTCTACGGGCCAGTGGACGCCCGCCAGCCGCCGCAGCTGCTCGGCCACGACGGTCGCCTTCAGCTCGCGCTGCGCGTCGACCGAGACGTGCTGCCAGTCGCACCCGCCGCATCGTCCCGGTCTGGCGAACGGGCACGGCGCGGGCATGCGGTCCGGCGACGGGTCGAGGATCTCCACCGCGTCGGCGCGCCAGTACCGCGAGCGCAACTCGGTGAGCATCGCCCGGACTCGCTCCCCCGGCAACGCATGGCGGACGAACACCACCCGCCCCTCGTGCCGGGCGACGCACACTCCCCCATGAGCGACCGGCCCGACGTCGAGCTCGAGCCGGGCGCCGACCGCTGGCTCTGCAGTCAGGGCTGCTCACCGGCCGGGGTGGACGAGTCGAGCTGCCACGGCACCATCGTGACCATCACGCCCGGAGTGAACATCAGCCGGGCCCGCAGCCGCAACGCGCTCTTGTTGTGCAGCAGTTGCTCCCACCAGCGGCCGAGCACGTACTCCGGGATGTAGACGACCACGAGGTCGCGCGGGCTCTCGCGGCGGATGCTGTTGACGTAGTCCAGGACCGGTCCGTTGATCTCGCGGTACGGCGAGTCCAGCACCTTTAGCGGCACGGGGATGCCGAGCCGGTCCCACTCGTCCGTGAGGGCGCGGGTGGCGGCGAGGTCGACGTTCACCGTGACGGCCTCGAGCACGTCAGGACGGCCAATGCGGGCGTATGCCAACGCGCGCATCGTCGGCTTGTGGAGCCGCGATACCAGGACGATCGCGTGGACCCGCGACGGCAACATCGCCTTGCCCGCCTTGCGATCTACGGCCAGTTCTGTCTCGATCCGGTCGTAGTGGGCGCGGATGCCGCGCATCACCAGGTAGAGCGCGGCGACCGCGGCCGGCACGACCCACACGCCGCCGGTGAAGCCGGTCACCCCGACAACAAGCGCAACCGCGCCCGCCAAGACAGCGGCGACGACACTCAGGGCCCGTGCGCGGACCACGGCGGCCCGCTCGTCGTCCCGGAGCGGGCCGCCCAACTGGCGATTCCAGTGCCGGACCATCCCCACTTGCCCGAGGGTGAAGGCGAAGAAGACGCTCACGACGTACGGCGGAACCAGCCGCGTCACGGACACCCCGAACGCGACGACCACGGCGATCGCGGCGACGGCGAACACGACCATGGCGTTGGTGAAGGCGTGCCGGTCGCCCCGGTGGTGCAGCTGCCGCGGCAGATGCCGGTGCCGGGCCATGACCGAGCCGAGCAGCGGGAACATGTCGAAGGCGGTGTTGGCCGCCAACAGCAGAACGAGGACTGTGGCGAGCTGGATCAGGAAGAACCCGAAGGCTCCGTCGCCGAAGACGGCGGCGGCGACCTGCGCGATCACCGTCCGCTGCGGCTCGCCCTCGCAGTCGAAACCGACCAGGTTGCACGGGTCCGCCGCGTACCGGACGTCCGCGATCAAGGCCATCGCGGTGACCCCGATGAACAGGACCGCGACGAGCGCGCCGGTAAGCAGCAGCGTGGTCGCGGCGTTCTGCCGACGCGGCTTGCGGAAGGCCGGCACCGCCTCCACGATCGTCCCCAGGCCGGTGAGCGCCACGCCACCGGTCGCGAAGGCCCGCAGCAGGAGCAGGACCAGCGCCAGACCGGCTACCTCGCCGAGCTCGGCTGCGACCTCGAACTCGGCGC
>JASLBX010000098.1 GCA_030146385.1 Jiangellaceae bacterium
CCCGCCGCCATGAGATCGACGGCGCGCCCGAAGCTGTGCAGCACGGCCATGCTGCCGACGATGGAGATCTCGTCCTTGTAGATCCGGAACGGAGAGATCTCCGCCATGGCGTCTGCCGGCGCGACGCCGAACATCTGGAAGGTGCCGCCCGGCCGCACCCGGGTCAGGCCGTCCTCGATCGCGGGAACGACTCCGGTGCAGTCGATGACGACTTCCCAGCCCTCTGGGCGGTCGAGTTCGTCGGCGGACGTGCCGACGGCATCGGCGCCGAGCTTGCTAGCGACCGCCAGCCGGTCCTTGTTCAGGTCGACGACGGACACGCTGGCCGCGCCCGCCCGGGCGGCCATCTGGGCGTTCATCAGGCCCATCGTCCCAGCGCCGTAGATGAGGTAATGCTCGCCCACGCGACCCGGAAGCAGGTCGAACCCGTGGACGACACATGACAGCGGCTCGATGAGGGGCGCATGTTCGAGCGGGATCGCGTCGGGCAGCCGGTAACAGTTTGCGGCCGGCACAGCGAGGTACTCGGCGCACGCGCCGTCCCGAGTCACGCCCAGCGCGTGGTAGTCCGTGCAGAGATTGCCCCGGCCGATCGAGCAGTAGTGGCACTCGCCGCAGAAGATGTTCGGGTCGGCGGCCACCCGATCGCCCACCGCCAGCCGGTTCACCGACGCGCCTACGGCGACCACGGTGCCGGCGAACTCGTGACCGGGGATGACGGGATACGGACGGTAGGGCAGATCCCCGTCGATGAGGTGGATGTCGGTGCCGCATATTCCGCATCCGTCGATCTTGACGACGACCTCGCGGCCGTTCGGAGTCGGGTCTGGCCGGGTGGTGACGGAGATGGTCCCCGGATTCTCGACGACTACAGCGCGCATCACTTCACCGCCCCGAGCGACAGTCCGCGCACCAGCCACTTCTGCGCGATCCAACCGGCGAGGATGACCGGCAGCACCGCCATCGTTGATGCGGCCGACAGCCGGGCCCAGAACAGGCCCTCGCTGGTGATGAACCCGACCAGGAACACGGGCACGGTGGCCGCCTGCGTAGCCGTGAGAGTCACCGCGAAGAAGAACTCGTTCCAGGCGAAGATGAAGCAGATCAGGGCCGTAGCCGCCAGACCTGGAGCAATCATCGGCAGGATGATCCGGCGGATCTCCACATACAGCGACGCGCCATCCAGCCGAGCCGCTTCCAGCACTTCACTCGGCACTTCGAGCAGGAATGAGCGGATCATCCAGATCGCGATGGGCAGGTTCATCACGGTGTAGATGAGGGCCAGAGCGTTGATGTTGTCCAGGACGCCGAGGTTCCTGCTGATGATGTAGAGCGGCAGGATGGACGCCACGGCCGGCAGCATCCGGGTCGACATGAAGAAGAAGAGCGAATCCCGCCACCGGGGTATCGCCGCGATCGACAGCGCGTACGCAGCAGGGGTGGCAAGGAGAACGACCAGCAGCGTCGAACCGACCGATGCGGAGATCGAGTTCAGGAAGTAGGGCACGAAGTCGCGCCCCAGGATGGCCCGGTACTGGTCAAGCGTCGGCGTGAAGAAGAAGGTCGGCGGGTCCGTCGAGGCCTGGGATTCCTGCTTGAACCCGGTGAGGAACATCCACAGCACCGGGAAGAAGAAGAACAGCCCGACCAGCCATGCACCGACAGTGAGACCGACCCTGCCTGGCGTGATGCGGCCGACACGGAATGGCGGTCGCACGGCTGGACGCGTAGGCGCGGGAGCAGTGGCAGTCGCCATGGGAGTCACACCTCGTCCCTGAAGACGCTGGCGAGTTGGCGCAGCACGAGCGTTGCGATGATGATCGTGGCGACGACAACGATCACTCCGCCGGCAGCGGCCTCACCGACATCGAAGGCGCGGAACGCCTGCTGGTAAATAAAGAACGGCAAGTTCGTCGTCGCCTGACCAGGACCACCTTGGGTGATCATGAAGATGGTGTCGAAGGTCTGCACGATGTAGATCGAGCCGAGCAGCACGGCAAGCTCGATGAACTGGCGCAGGTGCGGCAGCGTGATCATGCGGAAGGTCTGGATGCCTGTGGCTCCGTCGACACGCGCGGCTTCCAGGATCTCCGGGGACTGGCTCTGCAGCCCGGCGAGGATGATCAGCATGAAGAACGGCGTCCACTGCCAGGTGAGGACGAGCACGATGCTCGCCATGGGGAACCGGCTGACCCAGTCCACCGTGTCCACACCGAACGGCGACAGCACCCAGTTGACCAGGCGAAGACGGGGTTGAGGAAGGACGTCTTCCACAGCAGCGCAGCCGCTGCGGGCATGACGAGGAACGGCGTGATGAGCATGGTTCGCACGACGCTCCGGCCGAGGAACCGCTTGTCCAGCAGCACCGCGAGCGCCACACCGAGCACCAGCGCCAGGATCACGGTGCTGGCGGTCAGCACGACGGTGTTGATGATGGCGTTGCGGAACAGCGGGTCGGTGAAGACCTTGGCGTAGTTGTCGAGCCCGGAGAACCTGTCCGAGCCCGGACGGAGCAGGTTGCGGCTGCGGAAGCTGTACCAGACCGTCAGCAGGAACGGGATCTGCGTGACCAGGATGACCAGGATCAGTGCGGGCAGCAGCGGGCCGCGCCGGGTCCACCGCTGCGTCCCCGTCAGTTGGTGCCTGCCCGTCCTGGGTGGCGCAGTGGGAGGTCTTTCGGTCAGAACCGTGCTCATGCCTACTCCTCGCTGGTGGCCGTCTGGCGCCGGTCCGGTGAGACCGGCGCCAGAGATGGGCTCACTGCTTGTAGCCGCCGGATTCGGCCGTCTCCTCGGCATAGCTCTGCGCCTTGGCCGCGGCCTCGTCCACGGACTGCCGGCCGGCAATCGCCGCCGAGATCTCCTGCGAGACCTTGGTCCCCAGGTCCTGGAACTCCGGGATCGTGATGTATTGGATGCCGACCCAGGGTTGCTCGTGCAGCCCTGGCTGCGTGACGTTCGCACTCTCGATCGCCGTAAGGGTCGGCTCGGCGAACGCAGCCGCCGCGTCCTGGTACTCGGGAATCTCGTACGTGGACGTACGGCTACCCGGGGGTACGCGGGCCCAGCCGAGTTCCTCGCCGACGAGCCTCATGTACTCCTTCGACGTCGCCCAGGACATGAACTCCCACGCGGCGTCCTTCTTCTGCGACGTCTCGGGAAGCGCCAGCGACCAGGCCCACAGCCACCCGGAATGGTCGGTCTCGACCGTCGGCGCCTGGACGTAACCGAGATTGCCCGCGACTTCGCTGCTCGAGGGATCTTCCAGCGTTGCGGCGGCGACCGTCGCGTCGTACCACATCGCCGCATTGCCCTGGCCGAGCGCAGTGAGGCACTCCGAGAAGCCGGCATTCGGCGCGCCCGGCTCGCCGTAGTCGCGCACGAGATCCACGTAGAACTGGATCGCTTCCTTGGTCTTCGGGTCGTCGAGGTAGGCGTTCCAGTTCTCGTCGTACCAACGTCCACCGAAGGTCAGGATCACCGTGTTGAGCGGAGCGAGTACCTCGCCCCACCCTGGCAAGCCACGCAGGCAGATTCCGGCGACGTTGTCCTCCTTGTCGTCCAGCTCGGCGGCGAACTCGGCGACCTGGTCCCACGTGGGCTGGTCGGGCATGGTCAGGCCCGCCTCTTCGAACAGGTCTGTGCGGTACATCAGGAAGGACGACTCGCCGTAGAACGGGACGGCGTATAGCGAGTCGTCGACGGTCAGCGCCTGGCGTACTGGCGGCAAGAGGTCGTCGACGTCGTAGTCACCTTCGCCGGCGTACTCGTCGAGCGACGTAAGCCACCCGTTGTCGGCCCAGATGGGCACCTCGTATGTGCCGATCGTGACGATGTCGTACTGGCCGGACTGCGTCGCGATGTCCTGCGTCACCCGGTCGCGAAGCTCGTTCTCCGGCAGGATCACGAAGTTGACATCGATATCGGGATGCTCCTCTTCGAAGATCGACGACAGCTGCTCGATGTCCTGCATTTGCGGGTTGGCGACGGTTGCCACCGTCACGGTGGTCGGGCTGCGCCTGATCCACTGACGGATTGCTTCCGGCCGCGAGCGCTGATCCCGCGCCCGTTTGACCAGTCATCCGGGGCGCCTTTAGCTGGTCGGGCGGTATTCGGACCATGATGCC